>JALSJA010000019.1 GCA_026989615.1 Parvularculaceae bacterium
ACCCGCTCTAAGTCTTTGTTTTTGAGCACTTCTTATCCGAAAACCGGCCTCATCCTGAGCCTGTCGAAGGACCCACTTTTCGCAGAAGTGCTCTATTTTATTGTTTACCCCATATGCGTTTGACCCTTGCATCGCGGCCGCAACTGGTGCGGTAGAATTTATAGCGGCGCGGGTTTTTCTTGTAATAATCCTGATGATAGTCCTCGGCGGGCCAAAAAACTGCGCGATCAAGCACGGGGGTGACGAAGTTTTTGCCTAATAATGCCTCACCTTGTTGTTTTACCTTTTCGGCAATGGCGCGTTCTTCCCCATTGGCGGCAAACACTGCGCTTAAATAGGAGCTTCCCTTGTCGCAAAACTGGCCTTTGGCATCAAACGGGTCGATATGGCGGAAGAAATAATCGGTCAGTTCGCGATAGCTTACCACTTGCGGGTCATAGATGACTTTGACCACTTCATAATGGCCGGTCTCGGTGTGGGAGACCTGCTCATAGCTGGGATTTTCCAGCGTGCCGCCGGAATAGCCGGAAATAGCCTCGACCACCCCGTCGAGCTTTTCAAAATCCGCTTCAATGCACCAGAAGCAGCCGCCGGCATAAATGGCGCTGGCCATGTCGGCCCCTTCATCCTGCTGGGCATGGGCAATGCCCAAAAGGGCGCTTGCCAATAGGGCAATGAGAGGGAGAAAGACGGGTTTTGCTAATCTGTTCATGGGGCGGCTCCAGAGATTTACTGACTGCGAGAGGCTAATCTAGCGCGGATATGGCCCGTGCAATAGCGCCTCTCATTCACATCAAAAGGGCTGGCCGTCACATTTATGCGAGACTGGCCCTTGGCAGCCAAGGGCCGTTTCGGAAGCGTGTCGTTTTGACAGGGAAAATCCCATATTTGGGGATATTTTGGGGGTTCCATGGTGAAAAACACCATATATAGTGGGTGCAAGAATCGTGATTCTCACATATTTTCCGGCTTAAAAGGATTTTCAACCATGGCAGACGCATCCGCAATCAATCTTCCCGGCCTGTTAACGCCATCCATCGGCTACAAGCCGTTTCGCTATCCATGGGCCTATGATTTCTGGCGCCGTCAGCAACAGGTGCACTGGATGCCGGAAGAAGTGCCGCTTGGGGAGGATTGCAAGGATTGGGCGAACCATCTGTCCGATAATGAGCGCAATTTGCTGACCCAGATTTTTCGTTTTTTCACCCAGGGCGATATTGAGGTGAATGACAATTATATGGAGCATTATGCGCGGGTGTTCAAACCGACCGAGTTGAAAATGATGATTGCAGCGTTCTCCAATATCGAGACCGTGCATATTGCCGCCTATGCCTTGTTGATCGAAACCGTTGGCATGCCGGAATCGGAATTTTCTGCCTTTATGGAATATGAGAGCATGGCCGCCAAGCATAATTATATGCAGGAATTTGGCACCGATACCAATGCGGATATTGCCCGCTCGATTGCCATGTTTGGCGGTTTTACCGAAGGCCTGCAGCTTTTTGCCTCGTTTGCGATGCTGATGAATTTCCCGCGCTTCAACAAGATGAAAGGCATGGGGCAGATCGTGACCTGGTCGATTCGTGATGAGTCTTTGCATTGTGAGGGCATGATCAAGCTCTATCATACTTTTGCCAAGGAAACCGGTTGCGTGACCAAAGCGGTGGCCGATGATATTATTGATTGCTGCAAAACCGTGGTCGGGCTGGAAGACAAGTTTATTGACCTTGCCTTCGAGATGGGGCCGGTGGAAGGCATGACCCCGGAGGATATCAAATCCTATATCCGCTATATTGCCGATTGGCGTCTCGAACAATTGGCGTTGCCGAAAATCTATGGGGTTGAAAAACACCCGCTGCCATGGCTGACGGAAATTTTGAACGGGGTCGAGCATGCTAATTTCTTCGAGGCGCGGGCCACGGAATATTCCAAAGGCGCAACCCGGGGCGAGTGGCATGGGGAAGAAGGTGTGTGGGACCAGTTTGACCAGTGGAAAGAAAAACGGGCGGAGATTTGATCTGTTGCGGGTTTGGGGTTTTGTACTTCCCTGCTTTGAGGCTTGGGGCCGCGTTTGTTTTTCCCCCTATTCTCCGTGGAAATGGCTGTAGATTTTTTTGGCCATGGCGGTGGAGATGCCCTTGACGGTTTGCAGGTCCTGGATTTTGGCGCGGGTGACGGCTTTGGCGGAGCCGAAATGGTGGAGCAGGGCTTTTTTGCGTTTGGCGCCAATACCGGAAATTTCATCAAGCGGATTGCTAATCGCCTGTTTTTTGCGGGCGGCACGATGGGCGCCAATGGCAAAGCGGTGGGCCTCGTCGCGCAGGCGTTGCAGATAATAAAGGACAGGGGAGCGCGGCGGCAGGGTGAAGGGGGCTCGGCCGGGAATGAAAACCTGTTCGCCGACAGCGCCCATGCTGCGGTCACTGCGTTTTTGTCCTTGCACATTTTCCCTTGTGCCTTTGGCCAGGGCTATCAGCATTATCTCGCCGGCGTCCGGGTCATTGCCGAGGGCGAGGCCGCAATCTTCTATGGCTTGTCTGGCGACGGATAATTGTCCGGCACCGCCATCAACCACGATCAGGGAAGGCCAGTTGGGGGAGCCGGGGTTTTCTTCGCGGATCAGTCGCCCATAGCGCCGGGTCAACACTTCGCGCATCATCGCATAATCATCACCGGGGGTAATATTTTTGTTGCGGATTTTAAATTTGCGATATTGATTTTTGCAAAAGCCCTGGGGGTCGGCAACCACCATGCAACCCAGCGCATTGGTGCCGGAAATATGGGAATTGTCGAATATTTCAATGCGCCCCGGCGCGGCTTTCATGGCCAGAGTTTGGCCGAGCTGTTGCAAGAGTTTTTGCTGGCTCGATGTTTCGGATAAGCGCCGGCCCAGCGCTTCGCGGGCATTCATGCGGGCTTGATCAATGATGGATTTTCTGTCGCCGCGCCGGGGTTTCAGGATTTTTACCTTCCGGCCTGTGCGCAGGGAGAGGGCCTCGGCCAGCAAGTCTTGATGGGGAAGCTCTTCGCTGGTGAGGATGAGTTTGGGCGGTTCGCGCTTGTCGTAAAATTGGGCCAGAAAAGCGTCGAGGATTTCCGGCATGGGGATGGTGTTGTCATGGCGGGGATAAAAAGAATGATTACCCCAATTTTGCCCGGCACGAAAAAAGAAGGTCTGCACACAGGCCTGCCCGCCATCGGCATGAATGGCAAAAATATCGGCGTCAACAAAGGAAGAAGTGTTGATATTTTGGCTTTCCTGAATGGCCGCCAGCGCTTTGATGCGATCGCGCAAGCTGGCGGCGCGTTCATAGTCTTGCGCTTTGGCGGCTTCTTCCATTTGCTGAACGAGGCGTTCTTGGGTGGCGCGATTTTTGCCGGAAAGGAAGGCTTTGGCCTCTTCGACCAGCGCCAGATAATCCTGTCGGGAGATGCGATCGACGCAAGGGGCGGCGCAGCGCTTTATCTCATAAAGGAGGCAGGGGCGGGCGCGGTTTTCATATATGCTGTCTGTGCAGGAGCGTAGCAGAAAGGCTTTTTGCAACGTATTCAAAGTGCGATTGACCGCGCCTGCATAGGCGAAGGGGCCAAAATAATAGCCCTTTTTTTTCTGTGCGCCGCGATGTTTGGTCAGTTGTGGAATGTCATGGCTGGTGTCGATGAGGATATAGGGAAAGCTTTTATCATCGCGCATTAGAACATTGAAGCGCGGCTTTAATTGCTTGATGAGATTGGCTTCCAAGAGCAGGCTTTCGGTTTCAGACGCGGTGACCACAAATTCCATTTCCCGCGTCTCGGCGATCATTCGGGCAATGCGATTGGGTTGGCTTTCCGGTTTTGTATAGCTGGCAACCCGTGCTTTCAGATTGCGCGCCTTGCCCACATAGAGAACCGCCTTGTCCTTGCCTATCATGCGATAGACGCCGGGCTTCTCCGGCAGGCGCGAGACTTCGTCGGCAATCAGTGCTGCGCCTTTGAGGGCCATCGGAGCCGTTTCGGGGTTATTGTCAGGGCCGGACATGGGATCTGTTATGGGCTGCACAGCTTTGAAATTCCAGCATGAAAGAGGGGAATGTTTTAAAAAACGCTGTAATTTGGTGGTTTGCTTTGAAATGGGCCGGGCAAATTCCCACTTAGAGCCTCCGGCCTCTGGTCGGGGGGGCTTATAGGAGGGGAAAATCTCATGACAAAGCGGGTTTTGATGGATAAAAACCTCTCATGAAAGAAAACCTCACCATAGCCATTGGCCAGATCAATCCCACTTTGGGGGCGATTGGTAGCAATGCCGGACTTATTGTTCGCGCCCGTAAAGATGCGGCGGCGCAGGGGGCGGATCTGATTGTCTTTCCTGAATTATGTCTTTCGGCCTATCCAACCCAAGACCTTGTGCGCCTTGAGGCGTTTTTAACCGCCTGCCGGAACGAAGCGCAAAGATTGGCGCTTGCGACCAATGATGGCGGTCCGGCGATGATTATCGGCACGCCATGGGTTGATGGCAGCCGGATTTATAATGCGGCATTGCTTTTGGATGAAGGGGAGATCAAGGCTGTGCGCAAAAAGGTCGAATTGCCCAATTACGGGGTGTTTGACGAAAAACGGAACTTTACCCCCGGGCCTTTGCCCGATGTCATGGAATGGCGCGGGATGAAGCTGGGGGTGATGATTTGCGAAGATATGTGGTTTGCAAAAACCGCCGCCCATTTGCAGGCCCAAGGGGCGGAGATTTTCATTGTTCCCCATGGCTCGCCCTTTCGCTATACGGCCGAGTGCGAACGTTTTGCCCAAGGCAAAGGCCGCGTCGCTGAAACCGGCAAGCCCTTGCTGTTTGTCAACCAGATTGGCGGGCAGGATGAACTGGTATTTGATGGTGGGGCGTTTGCGCTATCGCCATCAGGCGAAATTGCAATGCGGGCGCCGCGATTTGCAGAAGGGGTGTTTATCACCAAATGGCAGCGCCAAAGCGATGGCTGGCATTGTGTGGCCGGGCCCATGGTGGCGGCTTTGATCCAAGAGGAAAAAGTTTATCGTGCCTGTGTTCTGGGGTTGCGGGATTATGTGCGCAAGAACGGGTTTTCCTCTGTGGTGCTGGGCTTGAGCGGCGGGGTTGATTCCGCTTTGGTGGCAAGCATGGCGGTGGATGCTCTGGGGGCGGATAATGTGCATTGTGTGATGCTGCCTTCGCCCCATACTTCCGATGAAAGCAGGAAAGATGCTGCTGATTGCGCTGAAAAATTGGGCGTTGCATGTCGGGTGATTGATATTACCCCGTCCATGCTGGCCATGGAGCAGGCTTTGGGCGAGGCGTTTATGGGCCATGAGCAGGATTTGACCGAAGAAAATCTGCAATCGCGTTTGCGCGGTGTGGTGCTGATGGCGCTGTCCAACAAGTTCGGGCATTTGCTTTTGTCCACCGGAAACAAGTCCGAGCTGGCGGTGGGCTATGCCACCCTTTACGGGGATATGAACGGGGCGTTTAATCCGCTCAAAGATATTTATAAGACTCTGGCTTATGATTTATGCCGCTGGCGCAATCAATTATCGGATCCGGCAGCAATGGGGCTGAAAGGCCCTGCCGGTGTGGTCATTCCCGATAATATTATCACCAAAGCCCCGACGGCGGAATTGCGACCCGATCAGCGTGATCAGGACAGCCTGCCACCTTATGACGTTCTGGATGCCATTTTGCACGGGCTTGTGGAAGAAGAGGCAAGTGTTGGCGATATTGTTGCCCGGGGGTTTGAGCCGGCTTTGGTCGCGCATATCCAGCATCTTTTATTCGTGGCGGAATATAAGCGCTATCAGGCGCCGCCGGGACCGAAAATTACCACCCGCAATTTTGGTCGCGATCGGCGTTTTCCCATGACCAATCATTGGCGTGGGTGAGGATTGGCGCGGTTAGAGCACTTCTGCGAAAAGTGGGTCCTTCGACAAGCTCAGGATGAGGCCGGTTTTCGGATAAGAAGTGCTCAAAAACAAAAACTTGGAGCCCGGTTTTGATTCCATCAAAACGAAAAAAGGCTCTAGCACCCTATTGCTGCCACGAGCCATCAAGAAGGCTGCCGGTTTCTTCTGCCTGCGGGAAAATACAAACCTTGTCGGCCTGTTCTCCGGCAGTGACCATGAGGGTGGCAGCTTCCAGGACTTCTTCCTTGCTGGCAATGCCCTCGCTGACCATGGCGCGCATAATGCCGGACATTTTTTCGCCATCAAGGCCGGCTTCGGACAATAGGGCGATCATGGCATATTGGCGCTCTGGCAGGGCGGCGGCCATATAGCCGGCCCCGCAAGCACAGATTAGCGGCGCGTCCTTGCGATCATTGTAAACGCCTGTCTTCAGGCAGTTTTTGGTCAGGGTGCGCATGTGATCGGCTTTGGTCAATATTGGTTGGCTTTCACTCTCCTGCGACAAGGCGGTGATTGGTGCAACCAGCAAGAGGGCGCTAACCCCCGTGAGCGCGGCCAGAATCGAATTTCGCATATTGTCCTCTCATGGGTTGATAGAGTCTCCCAAAGGCTAGTTTAGAGTCTTTTCGGTTTTGATACCAATCAAAACCGGGCTCTAAATCTTTGTTTTTGGGCACTTCTTATCCGAAAACCGGCCTCACCCTAAGGACCTGCGAAGCAGCTCTCGAAGGGCCCACTTTTCGCAGAAGTGCTCTAGGGTTTGTTGAGTATCAGGATT
>JALSJA010000020.1 GCA_026989615.1 Parvularculaceae bacterium
GGGTGAGTGAGCCGTTTGACGAGGCGGCAGCGCTGGGGGAGCATGTGCGCATGGTCGAGGCGCTATTATTTGCGGCGGCGGAACCTCTGGATATGGCGACCATGGCCGGGCGCCTGCCGCAAGGGGCGGATATAGAAAAGGCATTGGAGATTTTACGGGAGCGCTATGACGGGCGCGGTATTCTATTGCAGAAAGTTGGCCGCAAATTTCGCTTTGTCACGGCGCCGGATATTGCGCCTATTTTGGAAAAAGAGCAGATCGTGCCGCGCAAACTGTCCCGTGCTGCTCTCGAGACTTTGGCGATCATCGCCTATCATCAGCCCTGCACCCGGGCCGATATTGAAGAAATCCGCGGTGTTGCGGTTTCCAAGGGCTCGCTTGACCAGCTGATGGAATTGGGTTGGGTGCGTTTGCGGGGGCGCCGTGATCATGTTCCGGGCCGTCCCATTCTTTATGGTACCAGCCAGGCTTTTCTTGAGCATTTCGGCCTTGAAAGCGTTAGCCATTTGCCGGGGCTTGCGGATCTGAAAGCCGCCGGACTACTGAGCGCCCGCCTGCCGGCAGGGTTTCAGGTGCCAACCCCGAGCGATAGCGATGAGGGGGATGACGGAGAAGGGGCGCCAGACGAGGTTGATTTTGTGCAGGATTTTATCGCCGAGGACGAAATCGACGGGGAAGATCGCGAATAATCGTTAAACCCACAATTTTGTGAATAAAAAAGCGGGCATAATCACCCCATTACCCCTATCTCACGGGGTGGAGAGCTTTCATTGCATAAACGGCCCTTTATCCGCTAGAATGGGTGAAGGGAACAGAAAGTAAGGTTTACTATGGCTATTGGCTGGCAACAAATACTGATCGTGGTGATTCTCGCTCTGCTTTTATTTGGTGGGCGCGGGCGCATATCGGCCATTATGGGCGATTTTGCCAAAGGCATAAAATCCTTCCGCAAGGGCCTTGAAGAAGAGCCCGAAAAGGATGACGCGGCTAAGGTCGAGAAGAAAAAAGAGGCTGACTAGGCCCGTATTTTGGCTTGGCGATTTCTTTTAGTCTAAAAGGCGAGGATCCATGTCGCTGATACCGCAAATTGGTTTGTTTGAAATGGTGCTGCTGGCCGCCTTGGCGCTGGTTGTGGTCGGGCCAAAGGATTTGCCACGGCTGATGAAAGCTGTCGGGCGCATGTTTCGGCAGGTGCGGGGGCTGGCCGATGAATTTCGTGCCGGGCTTGATCAAATGGCAAAAGAATCCGATCTTGAAGAATTACAAAAAGAAATCGATGCGTTGAAAAAATTAAACCCAACCGATGAGCTAAAAGGTGCGGTAGACGATGCCATGCGCCCGCTGGTCGAGCCGGACCGGCCGGACGGCGCCGATACCGCTGACGCTTTACCGCCGGAGGGCAAAGCGTGAGCAAGAAAAAAGCCGAAAGCGGTGACGGCAAGAAGAAAAAGCTTGTCGGCGGTGATTGGGACCAGCCCCCGGATATAATTGATGATAGTCCCGAAGATGAGGTGGAGGCGTCCCGGGCGCCGCTGCTGGATCACTTGATCGAGTTGCGAATGCGGCTGATGTGGTCACTGGCGACATTGGTGCTGACCTTCATCCCCAGCTTCATTGTCTCGGTGCCGTTTTTCAATTTTCTGATTGTGCCTTTTGTCCATGCGGTGGGCGATGGCACGGCCAGCGAGCCAACCTTGTATTTTGCGCCGCTGGAGTTTTTCTTCACCCGGGTGCGCCTTGCCTTTATGGTGGCCTTTGTGTTGTCGACGCCGGTGGTGGCCTATCATCTCTATCGGTTTGTCTCGCCCGGGCTTTATAAAAACGAGCGTCGGGCGGTATTGCCTTTTCTGTTCGCCATGCCGGTGCTGTTTCTGGCCGGGGCGGCTTTGGTTTATTTCATGATCATGCCATTTGTCATGCAATTTGCTGTTGGCATGGAGCAGCAGGCGATGGAAGGAGCGTCTGCCAATATTACCCTTTTGACCAAGGTTGGTGAATATCTCTCTCTCATCACCACGCTTATTCTCGGCTTTGGTATGGCCTTTCAATTGCCCGTGGTTTTGACATTGCTGGCCATGGCGGGGTTTGTTACGCCGGAATTTCTCATCAAGAACCGCCGCTTTGCGATTGTCGCAATATTTCTCGTTGCCGCGATTTTGACCCCGCCAGACCCAATCTCGCAAATCGCTCTCGGGCTTACCATTTTTGCCCTTTACGAGATCTCCATCCTGTCGGTGCGGATGGTCACCAAGCGCCGCAAACAGCGCGAAGAAGAGGAAGAAAAGGCGCTGGTTTAGGAGGTGTTTTCAGGGTTACACGCCCGGTCGGGCTTGCTTGGTGCTTTTTTGATTGTGCTCACACCTTGCGGGCGACCCACCAACCACCACGCGCTATTCACTACGCCCTATTCGCTATCCCAAAACTCTCATCTGGACCTTGGCCCTGACTTTTCCTATAGAGCCTTTTCGGTTTTGATACCAATCAAAACCGGGCTCTAAGTTTTTGTTTTGACGCGTTTCCGGACGGATAACCGGTATCCACTTATCCTGGAAACGCTCTAAGTTTTTGTTTTTGAGCACTTCTTATCCGAAAACCGGTTCCCACCTTTCGGGAAGTGCTCTAGGTTATTGTCTTGGGCCGAGTTCCGGCTAGAGCCTATTTTCGTTTTGATTGAATCAAAACCTGGCTCTAAGTTTTTGTTTTGTCGCGTTTCCGGACGGATAACCGGTATCCACTTATCCTGGAAACGCTCTAGTTCGTGAAGATTAAGGATTTCCCATGCATGATATTCGCGCCATCAAGGCTGATCCCGAAGGGTTTGATGCCGGTCTGCAACGTCGTGGGGTCGAGCCTCTGGCGGCGGCGTTGCTTGCTGATTATGACGCAGCCAATGCCGTGACGCAAAAAATGAATGAGCTGCAATCGGCCCGCAACACCGCCTCGAAACAGATTGGGGCGGCCAAGGGGGCGGGGGATGAGGAAAAGGCGCAAAGCCTCCTAAAAGAAGTGGCCAGCCTGAAGCAGGCATTGGCCGATCTGGAGCTGCGGGAAAAAGAAATGCGCAGCGCCCTTGAAGCCAGACTTCTCGCCATCCCCAATCTGCCGGCTGAAGATGTGCCCGATGGCAATAGCGAAGATGACAACAAGGAAATCCGCCAATGGTGCAGTCCGCGGAAAATTGATAATGCCAAACAGCATTTTGATCTTGGTGAGGCTTTGGGGCAGATGGATTTTGATATTGCTGCCAAGCTGTCCGGTGCGCGCTTTGTGGTAACGCGTCGTGATCTGGCCCGGCTGGAGCGGGCGCTTGGCAATTTCATGCTCGACCTGCATAGCAGAGAATTTGGTTATGAAGAGGTCAGCCCGCCAGTATTGGTGCGTGAAGCGGCTTTGTTCGGTACCGGCAATTTGCCAAAATTTGAAGAGGATTTGTTCAAAACCGAAGATGGGTATTATCTCACTCCCACCGCCGAAGTGACCCTGACCAATCTGGTGCGTGAGCAGATTTTGACGGATGGGGAATTGCCCAAGCGGTTTACCGCATGGACCCAATGTTTCCGGTCAGAAGCGGGATCGGCCGGGCGGGATACGCGGGGCATGATCCGCATGCATCAATTTTCCAAAGTCGAACTGGTCTCCATCACCACGCCGGCGCAATCCAAAGACGAGCATGAGCGTATGACCGAAGCGGCAGAAACAGTGTTGAAGCGTCTGGAACTGCCATTTCGTACCATGCTGCTTTGCACCGGGGATATGGGCTTTGGGGCACGCAAAACCTATGATCTGGAGGTGTGGTTGCCGGGTCAGGACAGCTATCGGGAAATTTCCTCCTGTTCCAATTGCGGGGAGTTTCAAGCCCGGCGCATGAAAGCGCGTTTTCGCAAAGAGGGCGAAAAGGATACAAGCTTTGTTCATAGTCTGAACGGTTCCGGCCTTGCGGTTGGCCGCACATTGGTGGCCATCCTGGAAAATTATCAGCAGGGGGATGGTTCCATAGAAATTCCCGAAGTGCTGCAATCCTATATGGGCGGAATGACCCATATCAAAGCGGAGACAGGCGCATGAGCCTGCCGGAAAATCCACGCATATTGGTAAGCAATGATGACGGCATTCATGCCGAGGGATTGGCGGTGCTGATCGACATTGCCAATGCCCTGTCCGATGATGTTTGGGTGTTTGCCCCGGAGCAGGATCAATCGGGGGTTGCCCGGTCGCTGACCCTGACCGAGCCATTGCGTATTCGCGAGATCAATGAGCGCCATTATGCGGTTTCCGGCACGCCAGCCGATTGTGTGCAATTGGGGGCGGGGCATATCATTCCCAAAATGGGCAAGGCACCTGATCTTGTTTTGTCGGGGGTCAATAATGGCCAGAATCTGGGCGAGCATGTGACGGTTTCAGGCACTATTGCCGCTGCCTTTCAGGGCATGCAGCTTGGCATTCCGTCGCTGGCTTTGTCGCTGGCGCGCTTTTCTGCCAAGCCAAAATGGCAGACCCCACGCCAGCATGCGCCGGATATTATCAAAAAACTGCTGGCCAAGGGCTGGCCGTCCGATGTGGTCATCAATCTCAATTTTCCCGACCGCGCGCCCGATGATATTGCCGGTATTGAGGTGACCAGTCAGGGCATTCGCGATCAGGACAATCTCTTCACCGAGGAGCGCATGGATTTGCGCGGGCGTAAATATTACTGGTATGGCTTTGACGATATACTGTCCAATCCGCCCGAAGGCACTGATTTGCGGGCTATCTATGACGGGCGCATTTCCATCACGCCTTTGCATCTTTCGGTGACCCATGAGGATGCCATGTGCGCGCTGGGGCAGGTTTTTCAGTGGAAGAAAACTTGAGGCAGCTTGTGAGGAGAGAGAGGAAAACCTCATGAAAACAATGAGGTTAGCCATTAGAGCCTATTCGGTTTTGATACCAATCAAAACCGGGAATATTCACCAAGCTGAACCAATCCATAAGAACTGTTCTGCTATTTAACATTTGTTAACCAGAAGCGGTCAGGGTTAATCTGTCTTTAACCATGTGGAGCCATGTCCCATGCGCATTAAATCATATTTGTTCTTCTCTGCCGCCATTTTGGTTGCGCCAGTTTTGTCAGTTTCCGGTAGCGCCGCTTTTGCCGCAGGCGATCCTGTTCCGGTCGAGTTCGGATCGGATCCGGGCGAGGCGCATCCGAAATATGTTTATGAGGATCCCAAAGCCGAGGATATTCTGAAAGAGGTTGCCGCGGGGGAGATTACCCGTGAGGATGTCTTGCGCGAAAGCGAAATGAAGGCGGCAAAAAGCGAAAAAGCCGCAGCGGCAACAAGCGAGGATAGCGGCCAGTTCGATTATGGTTATGCCTCCAATGAGATAGAATTGCGGGGCAAAAAGGCCAATGGCAAGCCAACCGTGCTGGTAAGCGAGGCGGATAAAGCGGCGCGCAAAACCAAAATGGTAACGGTTTCAGCGCCTGCAAAGGCAAATCCTTATACACAGGATCCCCTCTATAAAATCTCCAGCCAGCAGGATGAGATGAAAGCCAAACCCGTGGCCTATCAGGTTAGCGCTGGCGGGACGATTGCCATCGTGCAGCCGGGTGAAACCGTTTATGCGATTGGCCGCAAATATGGTGTGCGCCCCAATGATATTATCGCGCTGAACGGATTAAGCGCGCCTTATCGTTTGGAAATTGGTCAGCAATTACGGATTCCTGTCAGCGAGAGACGCGCAGAGATTCCAACACCAAAGCCAGCGCCACAAGCGCAGCCGATCAAGCAGGTTGAATATCGCGCCGCGTCTGAAATAGAAGCGCCCGCAAACACGCTTTACATTATTCGCAAAGGTGACACGCTTTACTCTTTGTCGCGTCGCTCCGGTATTAGTGTTGGCAAGCTGGCAGAAGTGAACAATATTGCGCCGCCTTACGCTTTGTCTATCGGCCAGCAAATCATTATTCCCGGAACTATCCGAAGCGGCGAAGAGGCGATTATCGCCACTGCGCCAAAACCGGTGCCATCGCGGGCAACCGGAAATCGCAATACCTATATCGACCCGCAAGCGCAATCGGGCGGTGGGCAAAAGCCTCGCGCTGAAGCGCCAATAGCGCAGCCAGCGCCAACCAAGGCCGTGGCCTATCCGACGACAGAGCCTGACAAAAAGGCTCTCGGGGCGTCTCGTTTTGTGTGGCCATTGCAGGGGCAGATTGTGATGAGTTTTGGCCTTGATTCTGAAGGGCGTCGCAATGACGGTATCAATATTGCCGCGCCGGTGGGGGCACCCATTCGCTCGGTGGCTGATGGCGAAATTGTCTATCGCGGCTCGGACCTTGATGGCTATGGCAATCTCTTGCTGATCAAGCATGAAGATGGCTGGGTCAGCGCCTATGCCCATGCGGACGCTATGTTGGTGCGTAAGGGCGAGAAGGTCAAAAAGGGGCAGATCATTGCCAAGGTCGGCACGACCGGAGCGGTCTCGCAACCGCAATTACATTTTGAATTACGCCATAACCTTAAGCCAACCGATCCTCTGGCGGCGCTTGAGGGCCGTAATGAACTGGCACTGGAAAAGGTGAAAATGGCAAATTAGACTATCTATTCCTCCTAAAGTCTCAGAACACTTGCACTTGTCTTGAGAACTTCAAACTATCAGGCCCCGGCATTCCCGCGGGCCTGTTTTTTTTGGTGAT
>JALSJA010000021.1 GCA_026989615.1 Parvularculaceae bacterium
CTCTTTTACCATATTGGTCTAGTCAAGGGTTAACCGATCTCAAGGTCAGCCGATCTCAAGGGTCAACTGATCTGAGGCCGCTAATATGGGGCAGCTGAAATTTCGGGGTTCGGTATTCTCTTTTTTGGCCGCGAGGTCGATTTTGAGGAATTTAGAGTGTCGCTCTTCTTTTGTTGAGGGGCAAGAAAGTGTAAAGGGCGTGTTTCGTGTTTGATCATCTGGAGACCGGATCTGGTTTTGTCGCAGAAAAAACGCTGCGCAGTTCTGTCAGCCTTTCCGGGATTGGTCTTCATACTGGTGCGCCGGTCCAGATGACCATTCACCCGGCCGCAGCGGGCAATGGCATCCTGTTTCGCCGTCAGGATCTGTTGACCACCGACAGTGCGGCCCGGCAAAGCGCCGAGCTTTCCAAAGTAACAATCAATGCCCATCCAAAGGCTGTTTCGCGGACCGCTTTGGGCACCACATTGACCAATGCGCACGGGGTCAGCGTCAATACGGTCGAGCATTTGATGGCGGCATTTTCAGGTCTTGAGATCGACAATGCCCTGGTTGAAATTTCCGGGCCGGAACTGCCAATCATGGATGGTAGCGCCGAGCCTTTTATCGCGGTGCTGGATCAGGCGGGTCTGCGTTCTTTGCCGACGCGTCGACTGGCTTTGCGCATGAAACAACGTATTGCGGTCAAGGATGGCGATCACTGGATTTACATCACCCCCAATAGCGATGCGTCCGATTATGCCTGTCATATGGATGTGATGGTAGATTTTGACGATCCTGCCATTGGTCGCCAGCACGCTGTTTTCGACATGGGGGCGCAGCATTTTCGCCAGACTATCGCCGCGGCGCGTACCTTTTGCAATAAGAGCGATGTCGAATTGATGCATGAGCGCGGACTTGCGCTGGGTGGATCCTATGACAATGCGATTGTGGTGGATAATGGCAAAATACTCAATCAGGGCGGGTTGCGCTTTGATAGTGAATTTGTCCTTCACAAAGCGCTTGATCTGATTGGCGATCTCTACCTTCTTGGCCGCCCGATTATCGGTCTGGTGACGGCCTTCAAGCCCGGCCATGAGTTGAATAACCGCCTGACCAAGGCTTTGCTTGACGCTCCGGAGAGCTATGAATTGGTGGAAATTCCGGTTACGCAAAGCCCGGCCATGCGCGTTGAGGCCTAGAGCCCTTTCGGTTTTGATGGAATCAAACCCGGGCTCTAAGTTTTTGTTTTTGAGCACTTCTTGTCCGAAAACCGGCCTCATCCTGAGCTTGTCGAAGGACCCACTTTTCGGGAAGTGCTCTAATCGCTGATTTCTGCTGCCTTGTCTTTCATTTCTTTTAATCAATAAGCCATTTTGCCCCTATCAGATGGTTTGACCACCTGTTGATTTGGCCTTACAAGCTAGGGTTAACAAATCAGCATTGGACGGCTTTTGGGGGCGTGCTCTGAGCTGGTGATTTTGGGTTTTTGGAGCGTTTTTTGATGGTAAATCAGGTCTTTACGAGCAAATCTTTGATGGCGAACTTCTCAGCTAAGCGGGGTTTGATGCTATTGGCGCTGGCCAGCCTGCTGGTGGTGACGGCCTGTGCCGGCAATGCTTCAAAGCGCAATCAGAAATTTGCCTATATTGAAGAGCCGGTGGAGCGCATCTATTCGCGGGCCTTGGACCGGATGGAAAAGAAGCGCTATGACGAAGCAATTCTCCTATTTGATGAGGTCGAGCGCCAGCACCCTTATTCCGCTTGGGCGCGCCGGGCCATGCTGATGGCGTCCTATGCCCAATATAAAACCAGAGCCTATGAGGACGCGATTGCTTCGCTGGATCGCTTTATTTCGATCCATCCGGGCAATAAGGATGCGGCCTATGCCTATTATCTGAAAGCCATGTGCTATTATGAGCGCATTCGCGATGTTGGCCGCGATCAGGATATTACCAATAATGCCCGCAACGCCCTGATCGATGTTGTGCGGCGCTATCCCGATAGTGAATATGCCCGTGATGCGCGGTTGAAGCTTGATCTGACCAATGACCATTTGGCGGGCAAGGAAATGAATATCGGCCGCTATTATTTGCGTAAAAACCATCAATTAGCTGCGATCAACCGCTTCAATTTTGTGGTGCAAAATTATCAGACAACCGGCCATGTGGAAGAAGCTTTGCACCGTTTGGTGGAGGCCTATCTCGAATTGGGGCTTGTGGGGGAAGCACAGCGCACCGCGGCCATTCTCGGCCATAATTACCCCGGCGGCCATTGGTATCAGGATAGTTATAAATTGTTCAAGCAGCGCGGATTGGAAAACCAGTTTCCTAAAAACCCGTCTGCGTCAGGGGCAAAGGCTGAACAATCACTGGCGGCGGCCAAATAGGTTTGGTGTGATATTGATTGCCCATGGGTCATGCAATCATGATAGGCATGGACTATGCTGACCTCGCTCTATATCCAGAATATTGTCCTGATTGACCGTTTGTCTTTGACCATTGGTGATGGTCTGACGGCGCTGACCGGGGAAACCGGGGCGGGAAAGTCTATTTTGCTGGATGCGTTGGCTCTGGCGACCGGGGGGCGGGCCGAGCGGGCCCTATTGCGCCATGGGGCGTCGCAAGCCGTAGTGTCGGCCAGTTTTGAGCCACCGCAAAATCATCCGGCATGGAAGGTTTTGGTGGAAAATGGTCTGGCCGATGATGATGACCAGCAGGAAATTATTCTGCGCCGGGTCATGGGCGAAGATGGTCGCGCGCGCGCTTTTATCAATGATCATCCGGTCAGCGTTGCTCTGTTGCGCCAAATTGGCGAAAGCCTGATCGAGGTTCATGGTCAACATCAGGGGATAGGGTTTCTGGACAGCGCTGCCCATCGAGGATTATTGGACGCCTATGGGGGGCTGGAAAATTTGGGTGCTGAGCTTGCCCGGAAATATCACATTATGGTGGCGGCGGGTAAAGCCCTTCATGAAAGCCGCGAGGCGAAAGAACGGGCCATACGCGAAGCAGATTATTTACGCCATGTGGTCGACGAGCTCGCCCAATTGGCGCCGCAGGACGATGAAGAGGCAGCATTAGCCGAAACCCGCGCCCATTTGATGGCGGCGGAAAAAATTTCCAAGGATATCGAACAGATTGTAAATCTGGTTCAGGGTGACAATACGGTCACAGCTTTGACCCGTGCGGCCGCCGGGCTGGAAAGAGCCAGTGCGCAATTGGCGCAGGAAAAGGCGGCGCCCCTAAAGCGATTGGCGGCGCAGATTGATAATGTGTTGTCGGAATGGCATGAAGCCGGGGCCATGGCCAATTCGGTGGCGCAGGATTTTCTTGCCAATCCGCAAGAGTTAAACCGTGTGGAGGAGAGATTATTTGCTTTGCGGGCGGCCGCGCGCAAATTCAATGTGCCCTGTGCTGCGCTAAACACGCTTTTC
Source organism: Parvularculaceae bacterium (assembly GCA_026989615.1). Taxonomy (GTDB): domain Bacteria; phylum Pseudomonadota; class Alphaproteobacteria; order Caulobacterales; family Parvularculaceae; genus S012-90. The sequence goes on from JALSJA010000021.1 coordinate 3,416, forward strand.
GAAAAAGCGAAGTCCGATTTGGCGCTTGTTGAAGAAGATGCTGCCAGCATGATGGCATTGGAGAAAAAACTGTTCGAGGCCGAGCGGGATTATGATCTGGCCGCGCAAAAGCTTTTTCAGGCCCGGCAAAAAGCAGCAGCACAACTGGACAAGGCCGTGGCCAAAGAATTGACGCCGTTGAAACTCGACAAGGCCAAATTTGTAACCGAAGTGAAAGCCATTGAAGGGCAGCGCAAAGCGAGTGGCTGTGATGAGGTGCAGTTTCTTATTTCCACAAACCCTGGGGCGCCTTTGGGGCCCTTAAAGCAAATCGCATCGGGCGGTGAATTGTCGCGCTTTGTCCTTGCCATGAAGGCGGCGCTGATGAGCAAGGAAGAGCGTACGGTGATTATTTTTGATGAGGTGGATGCGGGGGTCTCCGGGGCTGTTGCCGATGCGGTGGGGGAGCGCCTTGCCAAATTGGCCAAGGCCGCGCAGGTTCTGGTTGTCACCCATTCGCCGCAAGTGGCGGCCCGCGGATCGGTGCATTGGCGGATTAGCAAGTCGGGCAGCAAGAAAATGGTCACCAAGGTTGAAAAACTTGATGAAAGTGAACGCATTGAAGAAATTGCCCGGATGCTGGCCGGGGCGAAAATAACCCCTGCGGCGCGTGAAGCAGCAAAAGCTTTGCTTGGTCTTTCGCTCAAAAAAGCCGAAGGGGCACGGGGCTGATGGCGAGGGAAGATTTGGAAATAGCCAAAGCCGAATGGCAGGAACTGGCGAATGAGATTCGCAAACATGATGAGGCCTATTACGGGGAGGACGCACCGCATATTTCCGATGCGGACTATGATTCTTTGCGCCAGCGCCTTTTGCAGCTTGAACAGAAATTTCCTTCGTTGGCCGTGGCGGATAGTCCCAGCCGGAAAGTTTCCGGTGCAAGTTCCGGGCGCTTTCCCAAAAGCCATCATAAGCAACCCATGTTATCCCTCGACAATGCCTTTACCGATGGAGATGTGCAGGATTTCGTCAAAAGGGTGATGAAATTTCTGGGGCTTGACACTATGCCTGTTTTCATTGCCGAGCCGAAAATAGACGGGTTGTCGGCCAATCTTCTTTATCGCGACGGCAAGCTCGTGTCGGGCGCGACCCGCGGGGACGGGCAGGTGGGTGAGGATATTACGGAAAATCTCAAAACACTTGATGATATTCCTTTGGACATTACCGGCGCGCCTGCGGAAATAGAAATTCGCGGCGAGGTTTATATGGAAAAAAATGACTTTGCCGCCCTCAACAAGCGCCAATTGGAAAAAGGCGAAAAACCCTTCGCCAATCCGCGCAATGCCGCTGCGGGATCTTTGCGTCAGCTTGATGTGGCCATAACCAAAGCGCGGCCCTTGCGTTTTTTTGCTTATGCCACGGGGGTGGTGAGCGATGATTTTGCCGAGAGCCAATGGGATATCCTGCAGCGCTTTTCCCAATGGGGGTTTCAGGTCAATCCTTTGACCAGGAAATGCAAAAGTGTTGAGGCGATGATCGCCCATTATCGGGAGATAGAAAGTCAGCGGGCGGCATTGCCCTTTGATATTGATGGCGTTGTTTACAAGGTGGATGATTTGGCATTTCAGCATCGCCTTGGGGCGGTGTCGCGATTTCCCCGCTGGGCCATGGCCCATAAATTCCCGGCGGAAAAAGCAACAACCATTGTGCAAGATATTGAAATTCAGGTGGGGCGCACGGGCGCGCTGACTCCCGTTGCCAGATTGGAGCCGGTAACCGTGGGCGGTGTCGTTGTTTCCAATGCGACCTTACACAATGAAGATGAAATTGTGCGCAAGGATATTCGTATTGGCGATAGCGTCGTCATCCAGCGGGCAGGCGATGTCATCCCGCAAATCGTCGAGGTTATAAAAAGCAAGCGCGCAAAAAACGCCAAGGCTTATATCTTCCCTAAAACCTGTCCGGTCTGTGGCAGCGCGGCTGTGCGCGAACACAATGCCAAGACCGGTAAGGAGGACGCGGTGCGACGTTGCACAGGTGGCCTTGTTTGTCCGGCGCAAGCCATGGAGCGGTTGAAACATTTTGTTTCGCGCAAGGCGCTCGATATTGATGGCCTGGGGGCAAAACAGATTGAGTTGTTTTACGCCAAGGGATTGGTGAAAGAGCCGGCAGATATATTTACCCTTGAAGAGCGCAATAAAACTTCGCTGGCGCGCCTCGAGAACATGGAGGGCTTTGGTAAAACATCTGTCGCCAATCTTTTTGCAGCCATCAATGCAAGGCGTACAGCGCCCTTATCGCGCTTCATCTATGCTCTTGGTATTCGCCATGTGGGGGAAAGCAATGCGCGCTTGCTGGCGCGTAATTTTGGCAGCTTCGAGAAATTTGCCAATATTGCAAAGTGCGCCCGCGGCGATGAAGAGTCTATGGCGGAGTTTCTGTCGATAGATGGCATTGGCGAAGCGGTGGCCGAGGCGGTTATCAATTTTTTTGCAGAAGATCATAATATAGAAGCGTTAGAGCGCCTGATGAAAGAGGTCAGTCCGACCCCGGAAAAGGAACAAAAAACAGACAGTCCGGTCGCTGGAAAAACCATTGTATTCACGGGTAGTCTGGCGCAAATGACCCGCGATGAGGCCAAGGCACAAGCTTTGTCGCTTGGGGCAAAAGTCTCCGGTTCGGTCTCGAAAAAAACCGATATTGTGGTCGCCGGTCCGGGGGCGGGTTCCAAACTGAAGAAAGCCGAAGAGCTGGGCGTTCAAACCATGAGCGAAAGTGAGTGGCGCGAACTGGTTGCACCTTTTTTGTAGATGAAATATTTAGAGCCTATTCGGTTTTGATTCTATCAAAACCGAATAGGCTCTAAAGCGCGGCGGTCATGGCGTGCATCCACGCGCGCGTGTCAGCCTCGAGCTCGTCGGCCAGCGCATCGCGCACGCGTTGGTGATAGTCATTGACCCATTGAATTTCGGCTTCGGTGAGCAAGTTCTTGTCAATCAGATTGCGATCCAATGGTGCAAGGGTGATGGTTTCAAAGCCCATCATTTCGCGCTCGCCTCCGGGGATTGGTTCCGGGCGGGTGACGATGACGAGGTTCTCGATGCGAATACCAAATTCTCCTTCCTTGTAAAATCCCGGTTCATTGGAGCAGATCATCCCCGGCAAGAGTGGTTGGGTAATTGCCTTTTTGGAAATATTTTGCGGTCCTTCATGAACCCCGAGGAAAACACCGACCCCATGGCCGGTGCCATGGTCATAATCGAGCCCGGCTTCCCAAAGA
>JALSJA010000022.1 GCA_026989615.1 Parvularculaceae bacterium
GATTTTCTGGTGGCCATGATATTTCTCCTAGCGTTCGGTGCCCATGTTTCATTTTTGGGCGTAATTTCAATTCGTTAGTGCTACAGACACAGTTTTTCACTGCCCGGAACAATATGTTGCAGTGCACAAATAGCCCCTCAGGGTGTGAATGTCAAGAGATTTTTGTGCAGCGCACCATTTTGCCCAAAAAGCCTCCGAACGCGACCCATGCGTTCGGCAAGCGCGACCGCGCGCCGGCGCCCAAAATTTGATCGAACTGGGTGCCGCCCCGCCGGAGGCAGGCGCAAAGCGCCCTGCCGCGAGGCAAAACAAGGACTGTGACCACAGTCCCGGCGAGCGTTCGCCGCGCCCGCGCAGGGCCTGCCCGATAGTTCGAGCAGAACAGCCCGCGAGCGAAAATGAGTAAACTTTCTGTTAACCCTGTATTTACCCGCTCGGGCCTATGGTGGTGGCATGATTTGTGTTATACTTTAACACATGTAGCGTTAGATAGACGGGGCTTTTCCGATGATCGCAAAACAGGGCTTTACCACCGCCATATTGGCTCTTTTGGCGGTCACGCTGGCATTTTGGGCCAGCCCTGCAATGGCCAATAGCAAATATGCCGCAATCGTGATCAACGCCGATACCGGCGAAATATTGTTTGATAAATATTCAACAAAAAAACGCTACCCGGCCTCCCTGACCAAAATGATGACTCTCTATCTTCTGTTTGAAGAACTGGAAGCCGGTCGCCTGACCCTGCAAACGCCGATGAAAGTTTCTGCCTTTGCTGCCGGCCAACCCCCCAGCAAGCTCGGCCTCAAAGCCGGATCAACCATAACGGTTGAGACCGCTATTCAGGCCCTGATTATTGATTCTTCCAATGATGTTGCCGTTGTTGTCGCCGAAAAAATTTCCGGCACCCAGCGCAAATTTGCTGCGAAAATGACCCGTAAAGCCCGGGCCATGGGCATGCGCAATACACGGTTTCGCAATGCTTCCGGCCTGCCTGATCGCCGTCAAATCACCACGGCAAGAGATCTGGCTATTTTGGCCAAACGCGTATCGCAGGATTTTCCACAGTTTTACCCCTATTTCAGCCAGAAAAGCTTCACCTATAATGGCCGTGTCCATAAAACCCATAATCGGGTTGTCGCCAAACTCGCCGGGGCATCCGGTTTAAAGACCGGCTATACCCGCGCTTCCGGTTATAATCTTGCAACCGTGGCCGAGCGCAAGGGCAATCATCTGATTGGCATTGTTCTGGGCGGGCGCAGTACTCGCACGCGCGATGCCCATATGATTTCAATCATGAACGAAACCTTTGCCAAGATTGATCGCAATCCACAAATGCTGGCCGCATTTCATCGCAAAAAAATCGTGCCGCCCCTAAAACCGACCACGCTTGCCTCCCTTGGCGGCGTCTGGCCTCCGGAGCAGTCTGAAAGCACCTTATTGGCGGCCAAGGCAGCAAAAGATAAAAGCGATAATATTGGTGATGATCCTGCCTTGCGTCGGGAGATAATCGAAGCCAGTTTCAGCCTTGCCAGTGCCGATGGTTTGACTACGGAAGATGATATCGGGGTTTTGCTAGGGGCCATGAGTGATGCGGAAAGACTCAACTATCTCAATCTCAAACGCGCCGAATCCGAGACCATCATCGCACAGGGCGATGTGGATATATTGGCACCGGAACTTGTCTGGAGTATCCAGATTGGCGCCTATAAATCTTCAACCCTTGCCCAATCCACCCTGGAAGATGCCCTTTCCATTGCCGAGCCATGGATTGGCAACGGCCAGGAGAACATCACCACCGTCAAACGCAATGGCAAAACCCTCTATCGCACCCGCATCAGCTATCTGACCGACGATCAGGCCGAGGCTGCCTGTTCTGCTCTGCTACAGGCGGGTCGTGAATGTTTCGTCATTCGCGATAGCGAACCCTTGGGCGGTTAATAGCATATATTTGATTGACGGAGCATTGTAACGGCGGCAGCATCTTGAAAAACAGATGAGGTATGACCGATGAAGGATGCAATTCTGGCTCTTGATCAGGGCACAACGTCCAGCCGGGCAATTATTTTTGATGCAAACCGGCAGGTCGTGTGCAAGTCGCAGCAGGAATTCCCGCAACATTTTCCGGAAATTGGCTGGGTCGAACACGACCCGGAAGATATTTGGCAATCCACTCTGGAGACCGCCCGCAAGGCTTTTGACCAAGCCGAAACACAAGGCTATCGCGTGGTCGCTATCGGCATCACCAATCAGCGCGAAACGACCATTATCTGGGATCGCGACAGCAGCAAACCGATTGCCAATGCCTTGTCTGGCAGGACCGACGCACCAGCGCGTTTTGTCAGCATTTGAAAAATACTGGCTGCGAAGAGAGCATCACCGATAAAACCGGACTTCTGGCCGATCCTTATTTTTCCGCCAGTAAAATTCGCTGGTTGTTGGATAATATAGAAGGCGCGCGCGAACAGGCGGAGGCCGGCAAGCTGGCCTTTGGCACGGTGGACAGTTTTTTGCTATGGCGTCTCACCGGCGGGGCCTCTCATGCCACCGACGCTACCAATGCCAGCCGCACCAGCATATTCAATATCCACACTCAAGACTGGGACGAGGACCTGTTACGCCAGTTCAACATTCCACACTCTTTGCTGCCCGAGGTGAAAGATTGTGCCGCTGATTTTGGCATAACCCAAAAGGAAATATTTGGCCGGGAAATTCCTGTCCTTGGCATTGCCGGCGATCAACAATCCGCTTCCATCGGGCAAGCCTGTTTTTCTCCGGGGGATGTCAAGAGCACTTATGGCACGGGCTGCTTTGTATTGCTGAATACCGGCGACAAGGCTTTGCGCTCGCGCAATAAATTGCTGACCACAGTGCAATACCGGTTTGACGGCAAGACCACTTATGCCCTTGAAGGGTCAATTTTTATTGCCGGGGCGGTGGTGCAATGGCTGCGCGATGCCTTGCAGATTATTCCTTCAGCTGAAATCACCGAAGAGCTGGCCTTGAGTGTTGAGGACACGGGCGGGGTTTATTTTGTCCCGGCCTTTACCGGCCTTGGGGCGCCTTGGTGGGATAGTGATGCACGCGGGGCCATCTATGGGCTATCCCGTGGCACCGGCATTGCCGCGCTGGTGCGCGCAGCTTTGGAATCAGTCTGTTATCAAACCCATGATCTCATCACCGCCATGGGCGCTGATAATGCCGAACTTAAACGCTTGCGGGTTGATGGCGGCATGAGCGGTAATGACTGGGTGATGCAGTTTCTGGCCGATATTCTCGGCACTCCGGTAGACCGCCCGAAAGTTCTGGAGACCACAGCTTTGGGCGCGGCCATTTTGGCCGGAATGAAAGCCGGACTTTATGGCGGGGTTGACGAGTTGGCGAGCAACTGGCAGGGAGATCGGGTGTTTGAACCATCGATGTCGCAGGAGCGCCGCGAGGCCTTGCTGGCCGGATGGCAAGATGCTGTCGCCCGCACATTAACGTCGCGGTAAAGCGCCAAACCATCCCTTTGGCGCAAAATATGAAACAGGGTTATAGAGGAACAGCTCGGATCGGTTAACGCCGCTTCAGGGGCTGTCCTTTGTTTCATTATGAAACGATTTAAGGGTCCTGTTCATGCGCGACGTCATCTTCATGGGGTTTTTGAGCTTGTGTCTCGCCTTTGCGGTGCGATACCCGTTCACCGCCTTGCTCACATGGGCCTGGTTCACCCTCGCTACACCGCAAATGGCTGCCTATTACGCCCAAAGCCTGCCGCTTAATCTGCTGATCGCGGCGGTCACTTTTGTCGCCCTGTTCATGCATAGTGAATATAAGCGCTTTCGTTTTGACACCATCACTGTTCTGATGCTGCTATTTGCCTTCTGGCTTATTGTTTCACAAAACCAGTCGCTGGATCCGGAATATTCTGCCGAACCATTTGACCGGTTTTTGAAAATCATGATCTTCATTTTGCTGTGCGCGCAATTGGTCACTGACCGCTTGCGCTTTCACGCCCTTCTCTGGGTGGTGATTATCATTATGGGCTTTTACGGGGCCAAGGGCGGCGCCTATACGATTTTAACGCTGGGGCGCAATAATTATTTCGGGTTAGAGAACACCATCCTGTTTGACAATAATCATATGGGTGTGGCGCTGGCGACCGTCCTGCCGCTATTTCTTTACATCCATGGGCAGGTGGCGAGCAAATGGGTGCGCCATGGCATTAAAGCCGTCTTTCTACTATCCATCATCGCTATCCTCGGCACTTTTTCCCGCGGAGCGCTGGTGGCGCTAATCGTGTTTGCCGGTTTCATGTGGCTGCGCTCTTCAAAACGCCTTTTATATCTTGGCCTTGTGGTGGCGATGATGATACCTGCCGCCTTGCTCTTGCCGGATCGCTGGTTTGACCGCATGGAAACCATTGGCACCGCCACTCAGGATGACAGTTTTATGGGCCGGGTCGATGCCTGGGTGATCAATTACAAGCTGGCCAGGGAACACCCGCTGACCGGGGTTGGCATGCGCAATTCCTATCAGGAGCCGATTGCCAGACAGGTTGATATGAAACGCACACCACGGGCAGCCCATTCTATTTATTTTGAAATTCTGGGCGGCATGGGCTTTGTGGGCCTGTTTATCTATCTTGGCATTTTGGGGGTCGCCTTCCTCAAGGCCGCCAGCGCCTATACGCGCTACCGCTATGCAAAATTTGGCCACTGGCGATCAAGTTTTGGTTATCATGCACAAATTTCTCTGGTTGTTTTCGGTGTCGGCGGCGCCTCCATATCCATGGAAATGTGGGAAGGCTATCTCATCATCATCGCCCTGATCGCCAGCCTCAAACGCATAGAGCCGGAAACCGTTCGTTCGGTTGACAACCGCGTAACCCTGCGTATTCGGGAGAAGGTTGAAAAAGCCGTTTAGAGCCTATCCGGTTTTGATGGAATCAAAACCGGGCTCTAAGTTTTTGTTTTTGAGCACTTCTTATCCGAAAACCGGCCTCATCCTGAGCTTGTCGAAGGTCCCACTTTTCGCAGAAGTGCTCTAGCGCTCATTGGAAGCGGTCGGCAATGGACCACCAACCGCCGGTGCTGGCCACGGGTCAATCACGCGCAGATTTTCCTGAAGCTGTTTTTCCGTCTCGCCCTCATCCTCGGGCGGATCGTCAGCGAGACCACGATTATCTATCTGAATGGTCGTAAAGAGCTTTGGCGAATGTTCACGCAAGGCAATATTGATGGCACTGACAACCCTATTGGCATCAGCCCCCTCTTTCACCTCCAAATGCATGGCCAGCTGGGGCTGGTCCGGGGTCAGCATCCACACATAAAGCCGCTTTATCCGGTCAACTTCCGGCACCGCGTCCATGACCAAGGTTCTTATACGATCCGGTTGCAGATTTTTTGGGGCCCCTTCCAGCAAAACATGGGCGGTTTCGCGCAGCAGGCGCACCGCCGAAACAATGATCAAAGCACTAACCAGAAATGTCAGCAGCGGATCGATCGGCAACCAGCCCGTTGCCATAATCACCAGCGCCGCAATAATAGCAGCAACCGACCCCAGAAGATCGCCAATAACATGTAATAAGGCACCGCGAATATTGACATCATCCTTGTCCCCCCCATGGAGGAGAAAGAAAGCGACAATATTTGCCACCAAGCCGATAAGCGCAACCGACAGCATTAACGGCGCATCAATAGGCTCGGAATGGCTCATGCGATTAAAGGCTTCGATAACCAGCCATACAACCAGCGCCAGCAGCGCCAGAGCATTTACAAAGGCCGCAAGAACCTGCACCCGATGATAGCCATAGGACATATGTTCACGGGCCGGCCGTTTGGCGATCCATCGCGCAGACAAGGCCAGTAAAAGTGCCATGGCATCGGTCGCCATATGACCGGCATCGGCCAGCAAAGCCAATGAATGCGATAGCAAGCCACCAATAATTTCCACAAAGAAAAAGACGACAATGACAACGGTCGCCCAAGCGAGGCGGCGTGTCGCCGCCTCGCCATGGTGACCGCATTCGGCAGCACCGGAATGGTTATGAACATGTGCGCCCATTAAAAAGATCATCACCTCGCATCATCTTTGCAATCGCCAATCTAGGCGACAATCACGGGAGGTGACAACTTAATATCACGAAAAAGGTAATAAAAAGAACAGCTTAGTTATGTTATATTAAAACAGCCTTCACGCTTTGCGACAGCCGGACAGCCCGGCAACGGGGATAACACGCTCCCATCCCTGTGCCGTGATAAGGCGCAGCACACCCTCTTCCACATACACACCACCCCCAAAGCTGGCCCCATATTCCACATTTATTTCAATGGTTTGAGAATTGCCGCCCATAACGGAACGATAGGATTGCCGCGAGCCGATACCAAAGCGAATATCGCCTTTTTGTGCTAGTGGCAAAAACTTTTGTTTTTTACCATCAAGCATAACCTCCGCCTGTCCGCCCGCAATCGTGCGAAAAACCAGAACCGGCTGACCGGCATTCATGGTCCACAGCAACATCCCACACTGCCCTTCGGGCAGGCTCTCGGTGTTGAGTTGAGACAGGCGCGGAATTTCCACTGCACCAGACGTGTTGTCCTTATGCGCACTGCCATTGCTACTGACACAGGCCGATAGCCATAATATGGCCAAGGTCAGGAA
>JALSJA010000023.1 GCA_026989615.1 Parvularculaceae bacterium
CGGTGCGCTCACCCCCGGCCTGATGCTGGTCGGGTTTTATATTCTCTATCAGATTTTTATTGCGGTGTTTCGCCCTGCCTCGGCACCGGCTATTCCCGCCAGTGATCGCGAACAGGGGCATAAGGCGATAATTGCAGCCCTTAAAACCTTGCCGGCGCCCTTAATTCTTATTGTTGCGGTTCTGGGCTCTATTCTCGGCGGTATTGCCACCCCGACCGAAGCGGCCGGTGTTGGAGCTTTTGGTGCGGTTTTGATAGCAGCCCATCGCCTTGCCAAGCGCGGATCACTTTTGCGCAAGCTGGTTTTGATAGCCGCTGGCTCTGCGGGGTTACTGCTTTTCCTCAATAGTAATTTTGATTTGCGTCTCGGCCGTGCGCTGACCTCCAATATGGAAATTATCGCCATTGCATTGGCAATAATTTCGACACTGGTTTTATTCATTGCAATTATTGGCGGCTTGTTGGAATTGCGCCATCATAAAATGCTGAAATCGATTTCGGAAAAAACCATGGGGGTGACCGCCATGGTGTTTACAATTCTGATTGGAGCAGCGCTTTTTTCCCTTGTTTTTCGCGGGCTTGGCGGAGAAGAAACGGTGACCCATGCCCTGTCCTCCATTCCCGGCGGCGCGGCCGGGGCCATCATTGCCGTGATGATTGTGATGTTTATTCTCGGTTTCTTCCTCGATTTTATTGAAATCACACTGGTTGTTGTGCCGCTGGTTGCGCCGTCCCTATTGATGATGGGGGTCGACCCCATCTGGCTCGGTGTGCTGATGGCCATAAACCTGCAAACATCCTTTCTGACACCGCCCTTTGGATTTGCCCTGTTTTATTTGCGCGGGGTGGCACCGCCCGAAGTGAAAACCACAGCGATTTATCGCGGGGTACTTCCCTTCATTTTCATCCAGATTTTGATGCTGGGGCTGCTGGCACTGTTTCCGTCCATTGTTACATGGTTGCCGGAGATTGTTTATGGCTCGTAAGCCATGGCCTATCGGGCAATACCGCCAGCATAATCAACCAGTGCCTGAATGCGTTTTTCGATGGGCGGATGGGTCATGAACATCCCCAGAAAGGGTTGCCCATTGTCAATAAACATTTGTGCCACATCATCGGGCGCTTCAAGTTGTGAACGGCCGGATATTTTCTGTAATGCCCCTATCATGGCATCCGGGTCCCGGGTTAAGTCCACGGCGCCGGCATCGGCCAGAAATTCCCGCCGCCGCGAAATGGCAAAACGCACGACCAGTGACAACAGATAGGTCAAAGCGATTAAAGCCAGCGCCACCAGAATTATTGCCCCGCCGCCACGACTATCCCCCTTGCGGCCGCGAACATAACCGGCCGTTCTTATTCCCGTCCGAAACAGATTGCGAAAAACAAGCTCTCCCACAAACGAAAAAATACCCACAAAAATAACCGCAATAATCAGCAATCGCACATCACGGTTTATGATATGGGTCAACTCATGGGCCATGACGGCACGAAGCTCGCGCTTGTTGAGGCGATCAATAATCCCCCGCGTCAGGGTGATCGTATAGGTTTTATCATTGATGCCACTGGCAAAGGCGTTGAGCATCGGGCTTTCAATCACATTCAGGCGCGGCATGGTCAGGCCACGTTCAATGCACAGATTTTCCAGCATGTTATAAAGTTCGGGGTTTTCCTTACGGGTCAGGCCTTTGGACCCCGTAGCGCCCTCTATCATTTTTTGATGAAATAATCCGGCAATGACAAACCATCCGCCAGCGATCAGCAAGGCAATGGGCCATGCCCGAGACAGCATATCAAGCGCTTCGGGAATGGCCCCGGCAATGGTTCCGGATTGACCGGTAAGTCCGACCGCCAGCAGAAATAAGGCAAAAATTAAAATGGCCAAAAGCAAGGGAAATCCGAGGAGCAAAAGCACGGATTTGAAATTATTGCTCCAAATATGGGTTTGGAGACCAAAGGCTTTCATGGGCTGCTATTGCTTTTCTTGGCGGGTTAGAATTTAACCTCTGGCGCTTGTTCGACCTGTTCACGGGAGGCTTCGGGAATTTCAAAAAAGTCGCGCTCCTTAAAATTACCCATTGGCGCGATGAAAACACCCGGCACCTGCTGAATGACGGTGTTATATTCCTGGATAGCATTATTATAGAACCGACGGGCCGCGGCAATTTTGTTTTCAATGTCCGATAATTCCCGCTGCAATTCGAGAAAATTGGTATTGGCTTTAAGGTCGGGATAGGCTTCGGCCAGAGCAAATAATTTGCCGAGCGCCGCCCCGAGCATGCCCTCAGCGGCACTTTGTGCAGCCGGTCCTTGGGCGGCTATGGCAGCATTGCGTGCTTCTATCACTGCTTGCAGAGTGTCTTTTTCATGGCTTGCATAGCCTTTTACAGTCTCGACCAGATTGGGCACAAGATCCTGCCTCTGGCGCAATTGCACATCGACATCGGCAAAGGCCTGATCACCACGTTGGTTCAAGGCGACGATACGGTTATAAATGCCAACGGCAATGAGTAGAAGCGCGCCGATAATGACGACCAGAATTAAAAGTGCAGACATGGAAGCTCTCCAAAAAATGTGAATGCCGGGCATTGCTGCCGTAAATGCTCTATTGTGCGGCAAATGTGCCCGTTTTTTGGCAACAGGTCAAAACCTGCTTTTAATCATCCTTGCCGAAAGAAAGTGATTTCGGGAAACCTTTGGGAACGATTTTACCAGCCTGCGCCCTTTTGCCCTGCCAGCTTTTCCAGGAAGGCTCCGTTTGTTGCCGCCCGGCACGATCGCGCCAGACGAGACCATCACTCATATTGAAGGCCATGGCATCACGCAATTGCCCACCTTTGGCGTATTTTTGCAGTTGGACACCTTTGCCGCGCGACATGATTGGCAAATCCTCGCCGGGGAATATCAGCAATTTCCGATTATTGCCAATAACGGCGATGCGTGTTTTCTTGTCGGGTGCGCTACGCATGGGGCGACAGACACAAGCTTCTGCCCCTGCCGTAACATTCAAAACCTGTTTGCCCTTGCGGGTCGTGGCAATTGTGTCTTCTTCTTTGACGATAAATCCATGACCGGAACTGGCCGCAACCAGAAAATGACGCCCCTCTGCCTGAATGAATACATTGGCAAGCCCCTCATCATTGCCAATATCAACCAGCAGGCGAATGGGTTCCCCATGACCGCGTCCGCCCGGCAGGTCCTTTATCTCCAATGTGTAAAATTTTCCATTGGTGGCGAAAACCGACAGCTTTTGATTGGATTGCGCATGGAGAACAAAACTTTCGCGATCGCCATCCTTATATTTGATGTCTGCCGTTTTTTCCACATGACCTTTAATTGTACGAACCCAGCCCTTGTCTGAGATGATAACCGTTACCGGTTCCTTTTCGACAAAATCATCCGGGTTAAACTCAATATCTTCAGGCGCGTCTTCCATCTTTGTGCGACGGCGGCCCTGATCCGATTTTGGATCGAATAATTTGCGGATATCGCGCAATTGATCGGCAATGACTTTCTTTTGCGCAGCTTCCGACTTTTGCAATGCTTTTAATTCTTTTTGTTCTTTCTTTAGCGCTTTGTACTCGGTCTTAATCTCCATTTCTTCCAGCTTGCGCAAGGAGCGAAGCCGCATATTGAGGATCGCTTCGGCCTGTGCATCGCTGAGCTTGAAGGCTTTGATCAATTCTGCTTTCGGGTCATCTTCATAGCGGATAATCCTGATTACCTCATCGAGATTGAGATAGGCAATGAGATAGCCGTCCAATACCTCGAGGCGATGGGCAATTTTTTCCAAGCGCCAGGCAGTGCGGCGCAACAAGACATCCAGCCGATGGGCCAAAAAGGCGTTCAATACTTCACGCAGGCCCATCACCCGGGGCACGCCATTGGCATCCAGCACATTCATATTCAGCGAGATACGGTTTTCAAGGTCGGTCAGTTTGAAGACGGACTCCATCACCAATGCCGCTTCTACATTGCCGGATTTAGGCTCCAGCACCAGACGAATATCTTCGGCGCTTTCATCGCGAACATCGGAAACCAGAGTAAGTTTCTTATTATTGATCAAATCAGCAATGCGTTCGACCAGTTTCGACTTTTGCACCTGATAGGGAATTTCAGTAATAACAATCTGATAGCGTCCGCGTGGCAGTTTTTCTTCTTCCCATTTGGCGCGGATACGAAAACTGCCCCGGCCCGTAGCATAGGCCTCTTCAATATTTTCCTGTGGCTCAATACAAATAGCACCGGTAGGCAGGTCCGGGCCTTTGACATATTTCATCAGGGTTGCGGTCTGTGCATTGGGGGTTTTGTTCAAATGCAGGCAGGCGTCAATCAGCTCCGCGACATTATGGGGCGGAATGGAGGTTGCCATGCCAACGGCAATGCCCGACGCGCCATTGGCGAGAAGGTTCGGAAATGCAGCCGGCAACACAACCGGCTCTTTGCCCTCGCCATCATAAGTATCGCGAAAATCAACCGTATCTTCATTGATGCCATCCAAGAGTAATTTCGCAGCTTCTGTAAGGCGGCTTTCCGTATAGCGCATGGCCGCAGCATTATCGCCATCGACATTGCCAAAATTGCCCTGCCCGTCAATCAGCGGCACGCGTACGGAAAATTCCTGCACCAAACGCACCATGGCGTCATAGATCGCCTGATCCCCATGGGGATGAAAATTACCCATGACCTCGCCCACGACTTTGGCCGATTTCTTGAAACTCCCCCCGGGGGTAAGGCGCATCTGGCGCATGGCATAGAGAATGCGCCGATGCACGGGCTTCAGGCCATCCCGCACATCGGGCAAGGCTCTGGCGGTGATGGTCGAGAGCGCATAGGCAAGATATCGCTGCGACAGGGCCTCGGAGAGAGGTTCCAGAAAAATGTCTTCGGGCGGGGGATTTTGTGTTTTGGCCATGGCCAATTGCTAGCCGTTTTCGGGGCCGCCGGGCAAGAGGCTTTGTCTTGAAAGCCTTATCTTTGCGCCCAATTCCTCAATCGGGCAAGAAAGGCATGACGGGAATCGGGCAGGCGCTTACCGGCCGGGTCAAAAATCCGGCTTTGCAGGAAATAGCCGGTCATTTTCAGGGATGCGCAAATCTCGGCTTTGGTCGGATCGCCCTGATCAATCAAAAAAGGCGGCAGCGGCAGCAGGCGGTCCTTATAGGGCAAACCGGCCTCGACACAGACCGCCGAGGCTGATTTGGGGGAGACAAAGCCAAGCGCCGCCCCCTCCTCCAGTCTTTGCCCTGTGGCGGCACACCGATCAAGCTGTAACCCCGCCCCCAAAGCCGCCAATAGCCCGACCTCCCATTTGGCATAGATCACCGGCCAGACCTCGCCATCCTCCATCAGGTCAAGCAACAGTTTGGTTGCTTCATAAAGGCGCGGCTCGGCCTGCTTCTCGGACAGGCTGGAAGAGAGGGTTTGACAAAGCGATTGCAGGGCCATCAGCGACAGGCGATCATGCATCAATTTTGCCGCCCGTGCTTGGGTCAGTTCCATAACAAAATGGCCAACACTATCTTCCCCACGCCCCCGCCAGACAAGAGCGACCCCATTGCCCGCTTGCAGGATCGGTTGTTTGGTCCGGCTTTGCCCCCCGTGAACCATGGCGACACAACGACCGGCCGAGGGTGTAAACACCTCAACCACGGCGTGATTTTCTCCATGGGGCCTGGTGCCGAGAATAATGGCTTCGTCAGTCCATTCCATGGCAGACCCCTATTGTGAAATTTCAAGGCCCATTTCGCGATAGCGGGCCGGATCATTTTGCCAGTTTTCACGGATTTTAACGAATAAAAACAAATGCACTTTGCAACCCAATATTTCGGATAATTCTTCGCGGGCGGCCTGACCAACAATTTTGATAGTTTGCCCGCCACGGCCAAGGACAAGTTTTTTCTGTCCTTCGCGCTGCACATAGATCACCTGCTCTATGCGCAACTCGTTTTTTTTATTTTTGAGCCATTCATATTTTTCTGTCTCTACGGTCAGTGCATAGGGAATTTCCTGATGCAGGCGCAGGAATAGTTTTTCGCGGGTAATCTCGGCGGCCATCAACCGATCGGTCATGTCGGATAGCTGATCGGCCGGGTACATCCATGGGCCGGTTTTCATGTGCGTCAAGAAATGATCGCGCAAGCCGTCCAGCCCAAATCCTTTTTCGGCCGAGATCATGAAAGTATCCGTGAATATCCCTGTTTCATTGAGCTCTTGGGCAATGTGCAAAAGCTGATCGCGCTTTAATTTATCAATTTTATTGAGCACGAGAACAGCCCTTTGCCCTTGCGCTTTCAACCCATCAATAATGGCCTGACTATCCGTAACCGCTTTTCGGGCCGCCGCCAATTTTTCCTCCGCGCCAGCCCCGGCAACCGCCCAGGCATGGGCATCTATAATCAGGACACAGATGTCACTATCTTCCGTGCCTTCCCATGCGGCGGCCACCATGGAACGGTCCAGCTTGCGGCGCGGTGTAAATATGCCCGGTGTGTCAATATAGACAATCTGCGTATCCCCATGGACAGCCACACCGCGAATACGCGCTCTTGTGGTTTGAACTTTTGGC
>JALSJA010000024.1 GCA_026989615.1 Parvularculaceae bacterium
TTACTTATCGTTGGGGATAAACAGGAATATGTAATGTGTCCAATACCAATGATTTTTGCGTGGAGAATATCGAGCGGTGTATATTATGATCTCGTTTCGGCAGGGGGTGATGTAAGTCGTGAGATGGGGGATCGTTTTCAATGCTATTGTTTGGAACTGATGCAACATCAACTAACAGAATTTAAAGTGGAAAAAGAGTTTACTTATAAATTCCAAAAAAAGAATATGGCAAGCCCGGATATATTGCTTTCAACAGATAAACTTAAGTTGGTAGTTGAATGTAAATTTAAAAGGATGACCCTAGAAGATAAGTATCAGTTCAGAGCAGGCAACGAACCAACACTGGGTGAGAAAGAGTTAATAAAGGGGATAGCGCAAGTATGGCGGTATTTTTCGCATCTGAGAACGGGCGTGATTGACAGTATTGTCGTAGATCAAAATGCAGTCGGTTTAATTCTAACGATGGATTCATGGCATGTTTTGTCTGAGGCTAGGCGCAATATGATTTACGTGGCCGCCAGCAGATATTGTGATGAAAAGTATGAGTATGTTGTAGAAGCAGATAAAAAACCAGTGGCATTCTGCGATATCAAAGACTTTGAGCGATTGCTTGCGCAGAGTTCAGATGAAAATTTTCTAAAAACTATTCAAGCCGCGGCGACACGAAAGTACGGTGGATATATGGTTTCTAGCATCCTTCGAGAGGTCGCTGAGCCACTGAAGGAAATCAAGCCATTTCCTTTTGCAAGTAGACTAAAAGAAATAATCCCTCTATGGGCGCTTGTTGACGAACCTGATAAGTAAAAGAATTGGCTGCAAGCAGGAGCGATTTATAAACGATAACATCAATCCAATCTTCCACTCGAGTGGTGCATTACGCTGATCGATAACGCACCCTTTTTATACCCTTACTCGGCCATTTCATGGGCTTCGGCGTCGAGTTGTTTCACCATTTTTTGTAGTTTTTCGAAAGCGCGGACTTCTATCTGGCGGATGCGCTCGCGGGAGACGCCGAATTGTTCGGAGAGTTGTTCGAGGGTTTTGGGCTTGTCGGCGAGGCGGCGTTCCTGCAAAATAGTGCGTTCGCGCTCGTTCAGACTTTCCATGGCTGTTTCCAGCAATTGCATGCGCATTTCATATTCGTCGGTTTCGACAAGGTCCATTTCCGGATTGACCGCGTCTTCGTCGATCAGCCAGTCCTGCCATTCGGAAGAGCCTTCGCCATCGACGCGCATGGGGGCGTTCAGGGAATTATCGCCGCCGCTCATGCGCCGGTTCATGGAGACAACCTCTTCTTCCTTGACGCCCAGCTTGGTGGCGATGTGTTCGATATCCTGTTGTTTGAGATCGCCATCATCAACGGCGTCGATCTGGCCCTTGATTTTGCGCAGGTTAAAGAACAGGCGTTTTTGCGCGGCGGTGGTGCCCATTTTTACCAGCGACCATGAGCGCAGGATGTATTCCTGAATGGCGGCTCTAATCCACCACATGGCATAGGTCGACAAGCGAAAGCCTTTGTCGGGGTCGAATTTGCGTACCGCCTGCATCAGCCCGACATTGCCTTCGGAAATGACCTCGCCAATGGGCAGGCCATAGCCGCGATAGCCCATGGCGATTTTGGCCACGAGACGCAAATGGGAGGTAATCATTTTTTGCGCTGCCTCGGTGTCGTTATGCTCTTTGAAGCGCTTGGCCAGCATGAATTCTTCATCTTTGGGCAGCATGGGGAATTTGCGAATTTCAGCCAGATAGCGCGACAACCCGCCTTCCGGCGTTAGAGCGGTTCCCATAGTGGTGGTCAAAGCATTGGCCATCTTCATTACCCTTCGATCAAATTTGCCGAAATCTGATGGTTCAGATTTGGCCGTTATTTTGCGGGGGTGAGGATTTGCCCTATCGCGCCTGCAAAAGCGCCAGAAGCGACCACGCCCCGTTCCCGCTTTATAACATGGGTGTTGATAGCGCGATGTGAAGGCTTGAGGGGGTTAATTTTTGGCAAAAAGGCGCAAAATCACTGTTTTGTGTGAATTTACAACGCCTCGAGGGCCGATTGCAGGGCCTGGAAGTCTTCCGGCGGGGATTGTTCAAAGCGTAAATCTTCCCCGGTTTTGGGGTGGGTAAAGCCGAGAATGGCCGCGTGCAGGGCCTGACGGCGAAATGCACGGCTGGCGGCAATGGCTTTGTCGGCGGCCATGTCGCCGGGTTTCAGCCCCGCAAGGCCGGGGCCGCGGCCATAGGTCTGGTCGCCAATCAGGGGATGGTTGATGGCGGCCATATGGACGCGAATCTGGTGGGTGCGGCCGGTTTCAAGGCGACATTCCACAAGGCTGGCCAAGGCTTCGCCGGGCAGGCTGCCTCGGGACTGGCCATAGCTTGCCTGTACTTTGTAATGGGTGATGGCGCGGCGGGCATTTTGGTTTTCCTGTCGGGCGATGGCTATTTTTTTGCGATCCGTGACAGAACGGGAGAGGGCCTTGTCGATGGTGCCATAGCCCGGGCGCGGGGCGCCGATAACCAGCGCCAGATAAGCGCGCTCAATGGAGTGGTCAGAAAATTGCGCTGATAAGCCCTGATGGGTCTGGTCATTTTTGGCAACCACCATCACCCCCGATGTATCCTTGTCGAGGCGGTGGACAATGCCCGGACGGGCAACGCCGCCAATGCCGGAAAGGCTGTCTTTGCAATGATGCAAGAGCGCGTTCACGAGCGTGCCCGACCAATTGCCGGACCCGGGATGGACGACCAATCCGGCGGGTTTCACAAGCACGATGAGGTCGTCATCTTCATAGAGAATATGGAGCGGGATATTTTCCGGCTCCGGAATGGCGTCTTCGACCGGCGGGATGGTGATGATATAGCTCTCGCCAGTGCGGATTTTGCCAGAAGCGCTGGTGGCGGGGGTGCCATTGCAGGTCACCTGCCCGTCTTCTATCAGGGCCTTAAGCCGCGTGCGGGTCATGGCCGGTAATTGGCCGGCCAGCCATTTATCAAGGCGCAGGCGGTCGCTTTGCTCATCCACTGCAAGGCTTAGGGGAGTGGTATCGAGCTTGTTATTTTCATCTTTTATCGCCATAAGATGGTGCTTTTAGAGCACTTCCCGAAAAGTGGGAACCGGTTTTCGGACAAGAAGTGCCCAACAACAAAGACCTAGAGCCCGGCTTTGATTCCATCAAAACGAAAATAGGCTCTAGGTGTTAATTTTCTATGTGGCAAATCGGGGCCGCCTTTTGTGATTAAGGCTTGATATTGGAGTTGTGGGATATGGTTTTCAAAGGAATGTTATTGGCGGTTTTGAGCGCCGGGACAATGTTTGCCGGTTTGGCAGAGGGGCGTGATATTGAAGATATTTGCGCCATGGAGATCGAAGGCGCACGGCTCGATATGACGCAAGAGGCGGTTTTGGCCATATGGTCGGATCGGGGGTTGGAGCGCCATGTTCCGTCGCGAGGCGGGAAAAGGCTGCCATATTTGAAATTTCTGTTACCGCAAGGGCAGGAGCGGGAGGATTTCATAGCGCGCTTGCAATGGAATGATTTTTCGCAAATGCCGATTACCAATGGCGGCGCCTTTTATGTGCTTGAATTGGGATTTCGCCCGCCGCAAGATAAAGCGCGCCTAGGGGTCTATAATCAAATGGTGACGGATAAGGTGCGGCAATGGTGTGGCTGGGCGGCACCCAAAATAGCGGTCATGGATGACAATCAACGCAGACGGTTTGAGCGCGGTTGTGCCGCGCCGGTAATGATGGGTGCTGACGGGGTGGTTCGGGTCTCCCCGGCCGTGCGGGAATTGCCACAAACATGGGACGGCTGTAACTGGATGGTGGTGGGACTCAATAATGGTGAATTTTACATGAGATTGCGCGGCCCCAAATCTCCCAAGGGGCAATGAAACGGCTTTGGCAAAGAAAGACTGGCTGACAAATGGATAAAAACACAAATCCCGCCAACGCGCCCGTTGAAGGCGAGCAGGAAGAGGAGATCAATCCTGTTCCCAATTTGTTGATGCTGAAATTGCTGGTGGTCGGCCTTGGGGTGATGTTGGTGGTGGCAGCGATTACCTTTGTGATTTTGATGGTGACCGTGGGTCCGAAATCTGTGCGTGAAGCACGGGCGGCGGAAAAGGCGGCGGCGGAGCAGGCTTTGGTTTTGCAAGAAGAACAGGCCGCAGCGCAGGCTTTGGCCCATGAATCAGGTTCTTCTATCCCGGCTGAAATATCCATTGATCTGCCGGACAATGCAGTCATTACCGGCACGGCCATGGAAGGCGATCGTCTTATTCTGACCATTTATGGGGATAAGGGGCAGGAAATTATCATTGTCGATTTGAAAAGCGGAGATGTGAAAACCCGGGTGGTGATCGAATAGGCAGGCTCTGCCTGTATTTGCGTCTAAAATGTAAAGCTATAATATGACTGCCATCGGAGGTGTCCCATGGTTTTGCAACTTCCCTTTATCCAACGGGTGATGATTGTCATTGCCTTGTTTTCGGTGCAGTCATTGGCGGGGGCTTCGGCGCAGGAGACGGGGCTGGGCTTTGTGTTTTATAAAACCCAACTCACTTTCAAGGTAAATGGCGATGTGGCGATTGACGGGGAGTTCACTCTGCGATCCGGCGAAGAAATATCTTTTCGCAAAACCTCCAAGCCCAATATTGCGTTTGAAATGACCGCTTATAATAATTCCATATTGGATGAGAGAGGCCGGATTTTGGGCGCTGATCGAGCGGTATGGCGCAAGGGCGATGTGTTTGCGTTTAAAATTTACCGGTTAAATAAAAACATTCCCGGTGCGTCTGTGTGGAAGCTGGTGGCAACGCCGGTGATGATGGTTAAGGAGGGCGAGGCTTCTACTTTGCAGCTTTTTGATCAGGGGGATGTGATCAATCTGGGGCTGAAATATGAGCGCCTTGATGCTGCGAGCTTTAATGCCGGCCTTAAAAACAAGGTGCAATAAACGCGGGGTTTGGACCCTAACAAAAATGTTACCTTTGGAGGGGGGGTTCCCCCTTCACATATGAGGATGGCTCCCCACATAGGGGTTGAGGCCGCAGTCGCCCATTTGCGACGACTACAGGTCTGGCGGGGTGTCTATCTTATCCCCTCGTTCCCCCTCGAAAGATGCCCCGCCACTTAGAGCCTATCCGGTTTTGATGCCAATCAAAACCGGATAGGCTCTAAGTCTTTGTTTTTGAGCGCTTCTTATCCGAAAACCGGCCTCATCCTGAGCTTGTCGAAGGACCCACTTTTCGCAGAAGTGCTCCAACTTTATGGATTTAAGACCGTGATCCCGATAGGGCGCGTAATTCTTCCAAGCCCTGTTCGCGGGTTAGCAGAGGGCTGTAGCCGAGGTCCTGCTCGGCTTTTTTGATATTCAGGGTTACTTCCACCCCAAGGGTCGCATATTCCTGCATGGACATGGGGCCTTGCAGCAGGCCTCCGGTGATGGTCGACAGAAATTCACCAGCCTGGACAACAAGTTTTAATGCCGAGCGGGGGACCTCTCCCTTTGGGGCTGTCACGCCCTGTGTTTCCAGCAATGCCGTAATGAACTTTCGAAAAGAAATTGGCGGGCCATCGGTGATGAAATAAATTTCGCCCTTGCACCCCTTGTTCAGGGCCAATAGGAGGCCGTGACAAAGATTGGCAATATGCGTTGTGCTGGTGGGATAGTGACCAGTATCAATCCATTTTAGCTTGCCGGATTGTGCTGCTGCAACCAATTGCGGCAGGGCGGTGGTGTCGTCACGACCCCAAACAAAACGTGGACGCACGACAACTATATCAAGCCCCTTTGCCCCATAGGCGAGGGCTATCTGTTCTGCGGCCGCTTTGGAGGCGGAATAGGTGCCGGGGAAATGGTCCGGTAATGGCGTGGTTTCATCGGCGTTGATCAGGGGCTTGCCGGTAAGCAAGACCGCCTCAGTGGATAGATGAATAGCGCGGGTGATATGGCATCCCTGCGCGGTGCGGTAGACCAGTTCGGTGCCGCGACGATTGGCTTCCATCTGTTTTTTTGTGCTGCGCCCATGATTGGTGTCGGCTGCGAGATGGAACAGGTAATTGGCATTATCCATCCCCTGTTTCAGGGCTGCTGAATCAAACAGATCGCCCTTGATGACTTTGGCCCCCAAGCCAGAGACGATTCTGGCTGCCCGGTCAGATCTGGCGAGAGCAAATATTGCGTGACCTTCAGCGCGCAAATGCTGAATGAGGTTGCGGCCAATATAGCCGGACCCGCCAGTGATAAAGCTGATTTTTGGTATGGTTTTCATAGGGTATGAGGCTTTGATAAATCAGTTGCCGGCTTCGGCCTTGATTGCGCTGAGAGCGGTTTTTTCTATGGTGAATTTTTCGGTGATGGTCACGGGCGCTCCGGCCTTTAGGGACTGCGCTTCCCTTTCGGACAGGGTGCGGCTGAATATTATCCGTTCGCCGGGGATTTGCGTATCGACGATTTCGCCTTTCAGAGAAATTTCCAGACTGGCCTGAAA
>JALSJA010000025.1 GCA_026989615.1 Parvularculaceae bacterium
ACGACGAAGAACGCCAGAAATATGGGCGAGTTAAATAACAAAGACCAAAGCTTCCCCAAGCATGATTTAGAGGAATTGACTATGAAGCCTTAAGGTTAGCTTCCGGTTAAACATGCTGTCATGACGCCCAAAACATAGAGCACGTTCCGAAAAGTGGGCCCTTCGGGACTCTGCTTCGCAGCTCCTCAGGGTGAGGCCGGTTTTCGGACAAGAAGTGCTCAAAAACAAGAACCTGGAGCCCGGTTTTGATTCCATCAAAACCAAAAAGGCTCCAGGTTGCGGGCAATTTCTTAATCCCCATTAACCATGCGGGTTTACGTTATTTTATCGGCTCTATGGGATGGTTGAATTTACTTGGTGGAAAAATTGGTGGGCATGGCTGAACAACAGCTACATATGAAGGGCAAACAGTCTGAAGCAAAAACTGCGCGCGCGCATTCGGGTTTGACCCGGGCGGGGCTGTCGCGGGATTTCTGCGTTGATCTGGCCTCTCTTCTCAATATTCTGGTCATTGCTTTGGCGGCATTGGTAGCGGCTTATATAAGTGGCGAGCAAGGCTATCTGGTGCGCTATCTGTCCATTGGTGTGATTGGTGGTCTGGCCGCCACGGAGATTTTTATTCAAGGGGGCTATCAAACATTTGATCGCTTGCTGTCGCCATGGCGTGCCTTGCGTGGTCTCGTCTGGCGCTGGGCGTGGATTATCATTGCCATGGCATTGGTTGCGTTTCTGACCGATATATCGGCGATCTTTTCCGTAAGCTGGTTTGTGGAATGGGGGGCCTTATCCCTTATCGGCATTTTGCTGAGCCGTTTTGCCATCGCCCAATGGCTGGGCCATGCGCTGGAAAATGGCGGGGCATTGTCGCGAAGGGTTGCCATTGTCGGGGCGACCAATATTGCCGAAAAATTTACCGAGCGCATGAGCGAGCATGGCAAGGGCTTGACCCTTGTTGGCATATTTGATGACCGCGATTTGCAAGCGCGCCAAAAGAACCATCCCGCCTTTGACGATAAAATCGGTGGCGATCTTGCCCAGCTTATTCAACTGGCTCTATCCGGCGATGTGGATGATATCGTTATTTGTCTGCCATGGTCTGCGGATAACCGCATTGAAAGCGTGTTTCACCGCCTTGCTGTGTTGCCCGCCAATATTGTGGTTTGCCCGGACATGTTATGGCTCAATAAATCCCATGGTCAGGTTTCAAAACTGGCCGGGGTGCCGGTGCTGAAAATTCACCGCCGACCTCTGGAAGGCTGGGGCGGGGTTTTAAAAGCCCTTGAGGATCGTGTTTTGTCCTTTTTGTTTTTGCTGGCTTTGATGCCGGTCATGGGGCTGGTGGCTTTGGCCATTAAACTCGATAGTCGCGGGCCGGTATTTTTCCGCCAGCATCGCCATGGCTTTGGTCATGAAGAGTTTAAAATTTATAAATTCCGCACCATGCGGGTTGCCGAGGATGGCGATGAAATACGCCAGGCCACCAAGGATGATGACCGGGTGACACGGGTCGGGCGATTTTTACGCAAATACAGCCTTGATGAATTGCCACAGCTCTTGAATGTGTTGCGGGGGGATATGTCACTGGTGGGCCCGCGCCCCCATGCCATTGCCCATAATGCGCAATATGCACGGGTGATTGCCGATTATGCCGGCCGCCATAAGGTCAAGCCGGGGATTACCGGCTGGGCGCAGGTCAATGGCTTGCGTGGCGAAACATCTGAAACGGTGATGATGGCCACACGGGTGCGCTTTGATCTCAACTATATCGAACATTGGTCATTATGGTTTGATCTGCGCATCATCATGATGACGGTTTGGGCGGTATTGTTCCCCAAAAATGCCTATTGATTGGGGGATAAGCGGCGCTTAACCGCTTTGGCAATTGCGCCGGGGGCTTTGCGCTCTGCTTCTTCCCGCTCTGCCTTGGTCAGGCCTTGCAGGTTTTCATCGGCCAGGGGCGCAAATATTCTATCGCCGGATCTGCTCTTTTCGCCTGTCGGCCCCTGACTTTCATCATCCCTGTCAGCCCCGCCATTCATCACCACCCCATAGGGGAGGGTGTTCCCAATATTGCAATCGCTTGCTTGTTGCATTGGTTCGGCCATGTCAGCCGATTGGCGGTCCAGCACAGTAATCGGACAAAAAATCGCCGATGCGGTATGGGTTTGAATGTCGGGCTCTATATCCGCGCCTGATTCTATGTCCATATCATTTGCAGCCATATCATTTGCTGCCAGTGCCGCTTCTTCCTGCGGCTCATCCGCTTCATGCTCTTCCGTCCAGGGAACCCATCCATCTTCTTCTTCCGGGGACTCTGCTTCCAAGACCTCTGCCTCCGGCGCTTCAGCAGAATGATCAGCCGGTTCAAGGCCTAAAATTTGCTCAAGATCGGGACGCGCCATGGATGGCGCCTGCTGGTTAGCATCGCCCTCTTCTTTCTCTTCTTCCCCGGCAAGTGGAAGAGACAGAAGAACGGCAATCTTCTGGCGAGAAAGCGGGTCAATAGAATGAAAGGAGGCGCGGCCTTGATCATTGACATAGACAAGGTGAAAACCATTCTCAGCATTCATGGTCTGGCGCAATATTTCTGTATCCAGCCATTCAATCACCCGCCCATTGCGCGAGGGCGGCCTGTCCCCGTAAATCTCGACGATGGACAGATCATGATCCAGCATGGTCTGCAAGAGTGGTTTCATGGCCCGTCTCTGGTCGGTGCAGTCGGGGTCGTTCTTTTCCGGTCCAATGAGAAACAGGCAGCGGGCCGGGTTAAAATTGGCCTGCAAATCGACAATGCCAAAGCCGGCGGCTTCCTCTTCGGCGTTTTCGGGGTCGATTTGTCCAATTATGATACGCCCGCGCATGCCCAGATAGCCCAGCAGGATACCGCCAAGCAGCACTATGGAGACAATTATCGCAACCATGGTCGTCATAAAACGCCGATCACCCCTTGATTATCCGCTCATTCAGGGCGGCAAATCCGATTATAAAGGGGCAGGTTACTGGCATTTTCGGGTTTTTTTGCCCCTTGCTACAACAATAACTTGCAAAACAGGGGCCAGCAAACCCCTATGACAGTATTCTGTTCAAGGCAGGTTTTCAGAGGGTGCAAAAGCGCACCATGCTCGGTATATGTTTTTACACTTGCCACATAGGGTTAAGCCCCCCTATGACAGCAAAATCCACGCTATCTGCATGAATAGGGTTAAGACCCCTGAAGGAGTGAAATACGATGAAAGTGATGATTTTGGGGGGTGACGGGTTTTGCGGTTGGCCAACGGCACTGCACCTGTCCGAACGGGGCCATGATATAATGATCATCGACAATCTATCGCGTCGCAAAATCGATGTGGAACTGGAAGTCGACAGCCTTACCCCCATCGCACCAATGTCGGTTCGACTGGCCGCATGGAAAGAGGTGAGCGGCAAGGATATTGAATTTGAAAATTGCGATATTTCAAAACATTACATGCGCCTGCTGACCTTGATGGAGCGTTTCCAGCCGGACGCCATTATTCACTTTGCCGAGCAACGGGCAGCGCCCTATTCCATGAAATCTGCATGGCATAAGCGCTATACAGTGGATAATAATATCAATGCCACCTCCAATGTGCTGGCGGCGATTGTTGACTATGACAAGGGGCCAAAACCCCACCTTGTTCATCTCGGCACTATGGGCGTTTATGGCTATGGCACGGCGGGTATGAAAATCCCCGAAGGCTATCTCGAGGTCAAAGTAGAAACCGATGACGGGAACGAGATTCGTCAGGAAATTCTCTATCCGGCCAATCCGGGCTCTATCTATCATATGACCAAAACCCAGGATCAGCTATTATTCTCCTTCTATAATAAAAATGACGGATTGCAGATTACCGATCTGCACCAGGGCATTGTCTGGGGCACACAGACAGACGAAACCAAAAAAGACGAGCGCCTCATCAATCGCTTCGATTATGATGGCGATTATGGCACGGTCCTCAACCGCTTTTTGATGCAGGCGGCGGTTGGCTATCCGCTGACCGTTCATGGTACAGGCGGCCAGACCCGCGCCTTCATCCATATTCAGGACACGGTGCGCTGTATTGAATTGGCGATTAACAATCCGCCACAAACCGGTGAGCGCGTTCACATCCATAACCAGATGACCGAAACCCACCGGGTGCGCGATCTGGCCAATATGATTGCCGAAATGACCGGTGCAAAAATCGAAAATATTCCCAATCCGCGCAATGAGGCCGATGAAAATGAATTGCATGTTGAAAACAGCAATCTCATTCGCTTTGGCCTGAAACCGATTACATTGGAAGCGGGACTGATGGATGAGGTGACCGATATTGCCCGGCGCTATGCGGACAGGTGTGATACCAGCCGCATTCCATGTGTTTCCTATTGGAACGAAAAACGCGAAGACGCCGCCAAAAGCTGAAACCGGTTAAATTGTTTGGAAATAGGCCGCCGACCTTTGTGGTCAGCGGCTTATTTTTTGGCTGCTGCGGTTAGCATTTCGTCATAAAGTCCTTCGGGAACCTGACGGCGACGATAGAGCATATAAGCCAGCACCAGACCTTGCAGCAGACCAAGAACAACAAACAATATATGCGGAGCCAGCCATCCGGCGGTGACCGTCAGCACCGACATTGCCCCCATAAAGGCCGCCGCAGCATTCATCACATTACCCGCCGCCATGATGCGGGCGCGATGGGTGGTCAAAACGCGTCTTTGTATGGCCGCTTGCAAAGGCACAATATACATGCCGATAAAAGCGGCGGTGAAGGTAAAGCTGACAAGAACCGGCCACGCCATAGGTTTGGCCAAAAACTGATGCACGGTGTAGAGCTCTGCCGGTGCTGCCGCCTGCATCAGGGCAGCAATGCCGGAGGTGGTAAAAATTGCGAGAATGGCAAGTCCGAGGGACAGGGCCGAAAAGTTCAGACCCGACTTGCCTTTGGACAGGGAAGCGGAAATCCCGGCCCCGATCAAAGAGCCAATCATGAAACAGATCATGATAATGGTCGCCACCTGTCCATCCCCATGCAGAATGTCCCGGGCAAAATAGGGCACGGTGACGGTGACAGCGGCGGCGCAAAAATAAAACATGGCCGCACCAAAAAGCGGCCTCACCACAGGCGGCTCTGCCCGGACAAAGCGAACCATATGGCCATATTGGCGAAAAATATTAAAATCAATTTCGATATCCGGCACATCGGCCGGGCGGGTGGGGACAAAGAACACAGCGCCCATGCCGATAATGGAAGCTGCAAATAAAATTGCCGACAAAATCACCGGCCCGTTGGCCATTTGTATCAGCGCCCCGCCCACCGCATAGGCAAGGGAGTTGGACACAAACAGCCCGCCATTGAAAAACGCATTTCCCCGCACCAATTCATCGGCGGCAAGATATTTGGGCATGGCGGCAATGCGCACGGGAGAGAAAAAAGCCGATTGCACACCCATTAAAAACAACATGATGACAAGCACGAGGCCATTGCCCAGAAGAAAGCCAATCGCCGCAATGAACATTAAGACAAGCTCGGTGGCTTTGGTAATCACCAGCATTCTTGCTGGCGGATATTTATCCGCCACCTGTCCGGCGATGGGCGAGAACAATACCATTGCCATGGCAAAAAGCGCCCCCGCATAGGGCACAATATCGGGGGTCGTTTCAACACCGGGTAAAATGGAAAAACCATCCGGCAAGGTCAGCAAGCCATAGGTCAGGCCGATAATAAGCGCTTGCTTCAATGTGTTGTCGGTAAAAATCCCAAGGGTGAAGCTGGTCCACATGGGTAGAAAGCGGCGCTGAAAAAACAGCGGTACATTGCCTTGCGAAGAATGAGGTGGTTGCTGCGCCATCAAGGCTCCTGATTAGCGATCAAGCGATCCTTATTCGGTGGGGGTTTGGGCCTTTTCTCTGGCTCTTTGTTTGGCTTTTTCCATAGTATCGGCAATTTCCGGCGGGGTATAATTCTCGTCATGCTTGGCCATCACTTCCGATGCGACAAAATGACCATCCTCGCGCAACATCCCTTGCACAATCACCCCCTGACCATCGCCAAAAAGCGGCGGGAGCAAATCATCATATTCGATGGTGACGGTTTTTTCAAAATCGGTAATGGCAAAAACAACCTTGGAGCCTTCGCCGGGTTTGAGCGATCCTTCAACCACCATCCCGCCAAGACGAATCTCCCGACCAGCCAGTTCCGAAGCCGCGGGTAACTCGGCCGGTGGATAAAAATAAACCGCCCGCTCACGCAAAGCCATGGCCGCGACCACCGCCGCCATCACCAGCGAGGGCAGAGCGATGAGCACCATCATCATCCGTCTTTGGCGGCGGCGATAAAACACCCCCTTTTGCGGCGGTTTCTTGCTGTCAGGGCCTGGTCCTGTTTGATCTGTCATAACGGGTTTCTTTTAAAATCCGGGGTTAAATATTTTTGCGCGCCTTTTGCCAATCATACCAGACCCAAAGGGCCATGGCCGCGAGCAA
>JALSJA010000026.1 GCA_026989615.1 Parvularculaceae bacterium
GCTTTGCAAATCCATAATCAAAACTCCAAACCTCGTCTGGCTTTAATCCTTTCACCCACCAGCGGCCTTGCGAATAGCGCTGATGTTTTGCCCATAGGCCCCGCCCTTGAAAACCGCGGACCCCGCCACCAAAGCCGTAGCCCCCGCAGCGACAACCGCCCCGGCATTATCCGGATTGATCCCGCCATCGACTTCGATTTCGATCTCCCGCCCGCCAATCATATCTTTAATCCGGGCGATTTTATCAATTTGCGCCGGAATAAAGCCCTGTCCGCCAAAACCGGGATTAACCGACATCACCAAAATCAAATCCAGCCGGTCAAGCACATAGTCCAGCACCGTTTCCGGCGTCGACGGATTAAGCGAAACGCCGGCCTTCTTGCCCAAGGCTTTAATCGCCTGCAAAGAGCGATCAAGATGCGGCCCGGCTTCTGCATGCACCGTAATAATATCCGCGCCAGCATCCGCAAAGGCCTCCAGAAAAGGATCGCAAGGCGCAATCATCAAATGCACATCAAGGGGTTTATCCGTATGTGGCCGCAGGGCTTTGACCACATCCGGGCCGATGGTGATATTGGGCACATAATGGCCATCCATCACATCCACATGGACCCAGTCACAGCCCGCCGCGTCAATCGCCCGCACTTCTTCGCCAAGGCGGGCAAAATCTGCCGACAATATGGAAGGGGCTATTTTAATCTCGGCCATGAAGGGGCTCCTTTTCCTTGGCCTTTTCTGCCATCAATCGGGCAGCAAAACAACCATGGCCCATATTTGCCAAACCCTCCAAGCGTGCCCCTCACCCAGCCTTTTTGTTCATCCCTTGCACAACGCTCAATAATTGACGTTCAGAATCCTGCTGCTCGCCCAGCCGGGCCATCTTTATTTTGCGGCTTTCAATAATCTGGCTTTCCAGAGATTTCTCCGACGCCAGCAATTTTGCCATCTCGGCCTTGATCGCCTCCAGCCCCTGCAATATTTGGCTAAGCTCGGTTTGTGCCTGCGCCAATATCTTGGCCTGATGGTCCAGCCATTTGCGCCCGGATTCGGTAAACACAATTTCCGGATCATGGGCTTCAAGCGCTTGCACAGTTTTGCGAATGGTCTCGGCAATTTTCTGTTTACTCGCCTGAATCGAGCGCATCCGCCCGGAAATCATTTCTTTTTTCTGATGGAGGAGTTGCAATATTTTTTCCATCTGATCATGATCAGCCATTTGGGTTTCTCCTTAAAGAGGCTTGCTCGGCAAAATGAATGGCCGTGGCGACGGCGGCGTAATGCTCCGGCTTGATGACATCCCCGACCTCCACCAGCGCGTGCAGGGACCGCGCGCAGGGTGGATTGGAAAAGATCGGGATATTATTTTCTTTGGCGATTTCGCGAATTTTAAGCGCCAAATGGTCAACCCCCTTGGCCACACAGATCGGCACACTATCAGAGCTGCGATCCCATTTCAGCGCCACCGCATAATGCTCGGGATTGACCACCACCACACTCGCATCCTTGGCATCGCGCAACATGGAGGCCTGCGAGATTTCCCGCGCTTTTTCCTTGCGTTTTTGCTTGAAGGTCGGGTCCCCTTCATTTTGCTTCATCTCTTTTTTCATTTCCTCCCGGGACATGCGCAATTTCTCCCGGTGATTATGCCATTGGAAAGGCACATCAATAACCGTAACAAAGGCAGCAAACAGCAACATCAAAAACAGCAAGCCAATAGTCTGGTTGAACATCTCCAGAAACAGGATCTGTTTTTCATAACCGGTAAAGTTCACCCGCTTTTGCGCCAAATCATACAAATACACGCCGGCGATAATGCCGATGACGGACAGCTTCAAAGTGTCCTTACCAAAATCAAAGAAACCTTTTTTGCCATATTTCTTTTTGAAGTTCTCCACAATGGATATTTTCTTCATATCCAGTTTGATGCGCTTCATGCTGAGGGTCGCAGAGCGCTGAATAATCAAAACCAGAATGATCAAAATCATCGGGATAGCAAAGAGCGGTGCAAATTGCAGAACAAACCCCTTGATCCAGACATGTAGAAAATGCGGCGCATCGCCCCCCAGAACCCCATTGGCCACATCTTCCGGGTGCATCAAAAACCCGGACAACCCGCTGAAAATACGCCGCCCCGAATAATAAAACATCAAAAAGGCCGAAGCGACGATACCCAGAATAAGCGCCAAAGTATTCAGCTCTTTCGACTGGGGAACATTACCCTCCTCACGCGCCTTTTGAATCTTCTGCGCCGAGGCTTCAAATTCCTTGTCACTATTACTGGTGCTTTCTTCCTCACTCATGATCCAAAGCTCCAGAACATTTCCGTGACGGAAAATAATTCCGCCATCCAGCCATCAAACAGGCCGGACATCAAAATGGCCAACATCAAAAGCCCCATCCCCAAAATAAACGGCACCCCGACAAAGGACACCAATAATTGTGGCAGCGCTTTGTTCACAAAGCCAAGGCAGATATAATAAAGAAAGCTCATCACCACAAAAGGCCAGGCTAGGGCAATCGCGATTTCCATTGCCAGAAAGAACTTGCCCGCCCACAAATCAACATCCGGCAGCCCGTCCTTCAAAATATTCAGGACATCATAGCTGCGCGCTATTTGCGTCACCACTTCCACATGATAATCGGCGCTTAATAAAATCACTGTGCCGGTCATGGTCAGAATATTGGAGACAATGGTCTGGGCATCGGTATTGGTTGTCACGCCCAAATATTGCGACAGGGATATGGATTGCGCGATGAGCGCCCCGGTGATCGACAAAATAAAAATAACAAGGCGCAACATCAGCCCAAGCGCCAGCCCGGTCGCCCCCTCAAGAACAAATTGCCCGGCAATGAAAGATATTGACCGGTCGACAAAAAAATCCGGCTCGGCGGCAATGCCATAAACAAAAAATGTAATGGCGATGGTCGCAGCCGCTTTCACCGAATTTGGAATGACCCGATCCCCAATGCCCGGCAAAAGCATCAAAATCATGGAGATGCGCACCAGAATGGAAAAAAATGCCAGCAACTGGGTTTCCAGCCCCGCCGCAAGCCCCTCCAGCACCATCATTTACGCGACCCCTACGACCAATGGCTTTTCTGTCGCCGTAATTTCATCATAGGCCAGAACCGGATTTTTGATCCCCTTGGTCATTAAAACCGTGCGCAGAAATTTGCGCCGCCTTGCCGATGTGGCCAGCGCCGCATGAATGCCACGCGAGGCCGCATCATTCAGCTTGCCTTGCACCGATTGCACAAGTTTGTTGAAGTCCTCCGGTGGCAAGGCCACATCCATGCTGCCATTATCATTGGCAACCTCATATTCCATAAACCGCTTTTCCCAATCCTGTGATATTTGCACCAGCGGCAACCGGCCCTGATCATCGCGCAGGCGGGTCACTATCTGGAACGCCATGCGACGGCGCACAAATTCGCAAATCTGCTCAATACTGGCCCCGGTGCCCTTCACCTCGCCAATGGCTTCGATGATCAACCCCAGATTGCGGATGGAAACACGCTCTTCCAGCAAGCTGCGCAATACTGTTTGCAATATCTCGATCGGCACTTTATCGGGAATAAATTCGTCCAGAAATTTGCGATTGGCCGCCGCCCGATCCTGATCTGTAAGATTGGTAAAGGCATCCAGCGTTTCGCGCAGGGTCTGGCGGGTAAAGATTTTGCCAAAATTGGCCTGAATAACTTCCAGCAAATGGGTTGCCAAAACCTCCATCGGCTCCACCACCGGAACACCAAGGGCGGTCAAATCACTTTTCAGAGCATTGGGAATCCATCGCGCCGACGCCCCATAAACCGGCTCTTTCACCTTTTCGCCTGATAAATGGGTATGCTGATTATCCTCCACCAGCGCCAAGACCTGTCCGGGGCGCAAAATATTTGTGGTGAAGGTGACGCCCTGAATCTTGATACGATATTTGTTTTTCTCCAGCGCCGCATTATCGGTAAGCCGGATGGGTGGCAAAACAAAACCATATTCTTCAGCGATATAACGCCTTATCTTGTCAATGCGCTGCTCGAACCCTTCATCGCTTTGTATAACCGTCGCCACCAGATCCGGCGCAACCTCAAGATGGATTTCATCCACATCAATCGAATCGCCAATCCGCTTGGGTTCGACCTTGGGAGCATCTTCCTCTTTCTGCTTATCGGCTTCTATCCTTTTTTGCGATTGCAAGGTCATGAAACCCGCCACCCCGAAACCGATTGCCGCCACAAAGAATGGCAAAAATGGCAGGCCGGGAAAAAAGGCGAACACCATCAAAATAAGCGACACAATCAGCAATGAGGGAAATTTTCGCGCCAATTGCGGCAATAAGGTCAGATCAAGCGCGCCTTCGCCCTTGCCCTTGGACAAAAGCAAGGCCGCAGAGATAGAAACAATCACCGCCGGAATTTGCGAAACAAGACCATCGCCCACTGTGAGAATGGAATAATTGGTCAACGCCTCCGACAGGCTGATTTTATGGGCCGTCACCCCAATCGCAATCCCGGCCACAAAATTAAGCGCGGTGATAAGAAGCCCGGCAATGGCATCGCCTTTGACAAATTTTGACGCCCCGTCCAGCGACCCCAAAAAGGCCGCCTCTTCCTGCTCGACCTCGCGACGGCGAATCGCTTCGGCATGATCTATCGCCCCGGCTGCCAGATCGGAATCAATCGCCATCTGCTTGCCCGGCATAGCGTCAAGAGCAAAGCGTGCGCCCACTTCCGCCATCCGCCCGGCGCCCTTGGTAATCACCATGAAATTGACAATGATGAGAACAAAGAAAACCACAAGGCCCAGAAATAAATTGCCCCCCATGATAAACATGGCAAAGCCCTCAATCACGCCTCCCGCCGCATCGGTGCCCGTATGTCCCTCACCGATGATAAGTTTGGTGGAAGAAACATTGAGCGACAATCGTAACATCAATGAGGCCAGCAACACGCTTGGAAAGGAAGAAAAATCAAGCGGCTTTTCGATAAAAATCGTGGTCGTGAAAATCAAAATCGCAAAAGCAAAAGAGGCGGTCAGGCCAATATCCATCACCCAGGACGGAATCGGCAAGGTCATCATCAAAATGACCACCATCAAACCAATCGCAAATAGCGAGGTCGGCTTTAATAATTCCTGTGAACTGAGTTTAATGGACAAGGGAAATTCCGATCCTTACCGGGCAGCAACAGCGAGGACCTGATTTTGAAACAGGTCGAGAAGAATTTGGGTCATGTAACCAGAGGTCAGAAAAAACACGATTAAAATCGCCAATAGCTTGGGCACGAAGGTTAGCGTCAGTTCCTGAATCGATGTCAGCGCCTGCAACAGGCCAATGGCAAAGCCCACAATCAGGGCAATCACCAAAATCGGCATCGACATCAACGCCCCGCCCCACATATGGGCATTGACCAATTGCATTATTTCAGCCTGTGACATGGCCTTTACTCCTGAAATTCATTTGCCCCTTGAGAACAATGATCCGATTATCATCAGACCGGCATCCGCAATAATTCCTGATAGGCTTCGACAACTTTGTCGCGCACCGTCACTGCTGTTTCCAAGGTCACTTCGGCATTGGCCAGCGCCTCGACAATTGCTTGCGGATCCGCCTGTGCGACCCCGGCCTGCAAGGCCGTGGTTTCGGCCTTGTCCAACACGGCCTTAAACTCTGTCACCGCCTTGGCAGCATCACTTGGCGCCGCGGCCCCTGAAAAATCAGCACTATCGGCAGGCTTTGCTTCGGGGGCAATATTGGGCGCTTTGCCCGCCGCCCCTGCGCCCCCATTTGTTCCAAGCTGCTGATAGGGATTGAAATTTGTAAAAATGGAAGACATATCTCGCTCCTTTTCCTATCGCCGCAACAGTTCAATCAGGCTCTTATACATAGAGTGCGCCTGCTTGAAGCTGTTGAGATTTGCTTCATAAGATCGGTTTGCCTCGCGCATGTCAGCCAGTTCCGTTACGAATGAAACATTGGACATGGTGACAAACCCTTCCGCGTCCGCCATCGGATGGGCGGGGTCATAAAGACGCTCACCGGGGGTAAGGTCATAGCTGAGCTTGGTGCCAATATCATTGGACGCGGCCCCCGCATTGGTCAAAGCTGTGGTGAAAGAAAGAAGTTTGCGTTTATAGCCGGGCGTATCGGCATTGGAGAGATTTTCCGAGACGACTTCCAGACGACGTGACTGCGCCTTCATACCCGTCATGGAATTGGCCATGGCCTCCATTAAATTATTACCCATGAGCGTCCTGCTCCTATTGTTAGCGTCCTGCCAAACAGTTCAAAAAAAGCCTGCAAAGACTTTTCTGGTTTATTGCCGACCAAGAGAGATCCGCAGCAAATCGAGTGATTTGCGATAGACATTCAAGGCAAGCGCGTGTTGATTGCTGACCTCGGCCGACTTCAAAACCTGCTCCTCAAGGGAGACGGTATTGCCATTAGGAGATTGCGGGCCATTGGCGTCCAGAATGCGTAAA
>JALSJA010000027.1 GCA_026989615.1 Parvularculaceae bacterium
GGCGTCTCGAAGGGTCCACTTATCCTGGAAACGCTCTAATGGTTGATTTTGTGAAATCACTGCCCACATTCATGGGCACGCCTGTTAAGGGCAAAAGTTGTGGATAAGTTTTAAGGTCTTAGAAATGCCGGGTTTGATGGTTAGAGCTTTGCAAGTGACCCGAAACCGTGTTCACACTAGGGTGCTTCCCGAAAAGTGGGCCCTTCGAGACTCTGCCTCGCAGGCCTCAGGGTGAGGCCGGTTTTCGGATATCGAAGTGCCCAAAAACAAAGAATTGGAGGATTTCTTCGATTTCGATAAAAGAAGAAATGCTCTAGTAAAGAAGACAAAGAAGAATTAGGTCGTTTTTGCGTGACCGTTTCAAGGAGTTTCCATGCCTGACAGTAAGTCTGACGATAAGCCCGAGATCAAATCTGTGAGCCAGTCCGAGGTTAACAATTTTCCCGTTCTGCCATTGCGCGATATTGTTGTGTTCCCGCATATGATGGTGCCGCTTTTTGTTGGCCGCGATAAATCGGTCAAAGCGCTGGAGGCTGCAAAAACAGCGGTTGAAAATAAAGAGCAGATTTTGCTGGTGTCACAAAAGGACCCCAATCAGGATGCACCCGATGAGGGGGATGTTTATACCATTGGTGTTGTTGCCAAAGTTATTCAGCTTTTGAAATTGCCTGATGGCACGGTGAAGGTGCTGGTCGAGGGCAAATATCGCGCTGCGGTCAACAGCTTTTTGCCAAATGAAAATTATTTTGAGGCTGAAGTTGTAAAGCTGGAAGACGAGTTTAGTTCGCAAACCGAGATCGAGGCCTTGGCGCGCTCGGTCAATACCCAGTTTGAAACCTATGTGAAACTCAATCGCCGGATTCAGCCAGATGTCATTGTTTCGGTTAGCCAGATTGAGGATTATTCCAAACTGGCCGATACGGTGGCGGCGCATCTCAATGCTAAAATTTCCGATAAGCAGCAATTGCTGGAAATGACAAAAATCACCGATCGCCTTGAGGCCGTTTATTCGATGATGGAAGGCGAGATGAGCGTATTGCAGGTGGAAAAGAAGATCCGCAATCGCGTCAAGCGGCAAATGGAAAAGACCCAGCGGGAATATTATTTGAATGAGCAGATGAAGGCCATTCAAAAAGAGCTGGGCGAAAGTGATGACGGCAAAAGCGAGATTGATGAAATTGCCGAGCGCATTGCAAAAACCAAGCTGACCAAGGAAGCCAAGGCCAAGGCCGATGCGGAATTGAAGAAGCTGCGGCAAATGTCGCCAATGTCGGCAGAATCAACGGTGGTGCGGAATTATCTTGATTGGCTTTTGAATCTGCCCTGGGGCAAGAAATCCAAAATTAAAATCGACCTTAAAAAGGCGGAAGAGCGCCTCGATGCGGACCATTATGGTTTGGAGAAGGTCAAAGAGCGCATTCTGGAATATCTGGCGGTGCAAAAGCGGACCAATAAATTGAAGGGCCCGATATTGTGTCTTGTTGGACCGCCGGGGGTTGGCAAGACCTCATTGGGCAAATCCATTGCCGAGGCGACCGGGCGTGAGTTTGTCCGCATGTCGCTTGGGGGTGTGCGGGATGAATCGGAAATTCGTGGTCACCGTCGCACCTATATCGGCTCCATGCCGGGCAAGATTATCCAGTCCATGAAGAAGGCGAAAAAGAGCAATCCTCTTTTTCTGCTCGACGAGATTGACAAAATGGGACGGGACTTTCGCGGTGATCCGGCATCGGCTTTGCTGGAGGTTTTGGATCCGGAGCAAAACGCGACCTTTGCCGACCATTATCTCGAGGTCGATTATGACCTGTCCGATGTGATGTTCGTAACTACGGCCAATTCGCTTGATATGCCGCAGCCCTTACTGGACCGGATGGAAATTATTCGCATTGCCGGTTACACGGAAGATGAAAAAGTGCAAATTGCGCGGCGGCACTTGATTCCCAAACAGCTTGAAAATCACGGGCTGACTGAAAAAGAATGGGAGATCTGTGATGCCGGTCTGTTGGCGCTGATTCAATATTACACCCGCGAAGCCGGGGTGCGTAATCTGGAGCGTGAACTTGCCAATCTCATTCGCAAAGCGGTGCGGGAGATCGAATTGGGCAAGGTCGGCAAAGTCAAAGTCACACCGGAAAATCTTGGTGATTATGCGGGCGTTAAAAAATTTCGCTATGGGGAAATCGATGGCGATGATCTTGTCGGCGTTGTTACCGGCCTTGCATGGACGTCTGTTGGCGGCGATATTTTGAAGATTGAAGCGGTTCGCATGCATGGCAAGGGGCGCATGACCCCGACCGGCAACCTTAAAGAAGTGATGAAGGAATCGGTTTCTGCGGCGGCCTCCTATGTGCGCTCGCGGGCTCCCGATTATGGTATTCGCCCGCCAGTATTCGATGCGACCGATATTCACATTCACGTGCCCGAAGGGGCAACCCCCAAAGATGGGCCATCGGCCGGTGTGGCGATGGCAACGGCCATTGTCTCGGTGCTGACCGGTATTCCGGTGCGTCGCGATGTGGCCATGACCGGAGAAATATCCCTGCGGGGCCGGGTATTGGCTATTGGCGGGTTGAAGGAAAAGCTATATGCGGCCTTGCGTGCCGGTACCAAAACCGTATTGATTCCATCGGAAAACGAAAAGGATCTTGCGGATATTCCTGACAATGTGAAAGAGGGGCTTGAGATTATTCCGGTGGAAACGCTGGATGAGGTTTTGGGCCATGCCCTGACCAGAAAAATCGAGCCGGTGGAATGGAGCCTTGAGGATGCTGCCGCTTTGTCGGCGCGCCATTCCGGGGAAAAAGCTTCCGACACAACAACGCTTGTCACCCATTAGGTCTTTGGCGTAAACAGACCCTGCCGGATCAATCTATCCGGCAGGAAGTCGGAAACGGATATGAGTAGCACCAGACAGCTGACACCATCGCCAGAGGGTAAATTGGCAGAAAAGACGCCTAGTCCTTCTTCAGATGTCAAACCCCCCGAGGCCTGTGACAGCATGGCCGATGTGCGCGCCGGGGTTGATCATCTGGATCATCAATTGGTGGCTCTTCTGGCCAAACGTCAGGGCTATATGGAGGCTGCGGCCCGGATAAAGTCCGATTTCGAGACGGTTCGGGTGCCTTGGCGCATAGAGCAGGTGGTCGAAAATGTGCTTGCGGAAGCCGAAAAACAAGGCCTGTCGCCGCGAATCGCTGAACCGGTCTGGCGCTTGCTTATCGAGCAATCCATCGCCCATGAGGCGGAAATATGGAAAATGCTGCGCCGCAACAATTAAAATAAATCAACAGATAAATCAGTGTCATAATCCGTAGAATCCGCTAAAATGCTGATTCTATCGGGGGATTTGTTTGACGCGCTTTGCGACAAGGCATTATTCAAAGTCAAGGATGCGGTTTGTGTATATCGCATTTGCCAGCGGCAGGGAGAGTATTGCGCCAAGTTGAAAAGACCCTATGCCGTCACTCACACCGAGCCTCTTTTCGAGGCCTCACCGGGCCAGATCAGGGCCCAAATGCTGAAAGGAAGACCATGAACAAGAACGAATTTATCGACCGGGTAGCCGATCTTGCAGATTTGAGCAAAGCCGATGCAGCCCGTGCTGTCGACGCGGTATTGGACGGTATTACCGAGGCTCTTAAAAAGGGCGATGATGTGCGCATTGTCGGCTTTGGTACTTTTTCTGCCAATAAGCGCAAGGCTCGCGAAGGGCGCAATCCGCGCACCGGCGAGACTATTCAGATCAAGGCCTCTATTCAGCCAAAATTCTCTCCTGGCAAAGGTCTGAAGGACGCACTGAATTAGGCAAATGGACTCCTGCAAAAGGGCCGTTTGAACGATCAGGAAAAGCACCGCGGGAAAAGCGCGGTGCTTTTTTGTGTTTATAGCTGGTGGCGCAAAAAATATCTTTACAAAGGGGCTGGTTTTCCCTTAATTGCGCGCTCGGGGAAGGCTGTTTCAACCTTGCCGGAACCTGTGAAATCAGGGCGATTAGCTCAGTTGGTAGAGCGCTTCGTTTACACCGAAGATGTCGGGAGTTCGAGTCTCTCATCGCCCACCATCTATGCCGCCAGGAGATAGTCCGGGCCCGAAACCATGATTGGTCAGACAACAAGAAAAAGGACCGCTTGAAAAGCGATCCTTTTATTTTCGGTTTTGATTCCATCAAAACCGGACTCTAAGTCTTTGTTTTTGAGCGCTTCTTATCCGAAAACCGGTTCCCACTTTTCGGGAAGTGCTCTAGGCATTGGAGCATACGCCATTGGCATCGCAATAGGGGATCTGGCTTTTGATCCGGGGCCAGCGTATTTCCCGCTTGGTGAAGGTGAAGCTTTCATTGCGATAGCCGGTCAGCGATGAGGTAAACGGATAGCTGACCTCAACGATAATCAGGGATTGACCAGGGGCAAGAAGGGAAACGCCACTATAGGTGGAATTGGCCGCCGGCAGGGTGGTATAGGGCGTTCCTGGCGCATAGACCTCGGTCATGTTCTGATTGAGGCTCCAGTCAATTATCGGCTGATTGTTATTGGTGGGATCCGGCACAATGCTCATCAGGGTGAAGCTGGCATTGTTGATGCCATAGGGGGAGAGAATATTATTCACCGCCGTAAACATGCCCTGTGCATCCGCATAGGTGATCGTGTATTCGCGACTGGCCAAATCGGCAAGGGTGCTTGCGGCCATGGAGACCTTGCGGTTCGCCGTTAGAGAATCTGACAGCTCTACCACACTGAAAAACATCAGTACGACTGTTGGCATCAGCAAGGCAAATTCAAGGGCGGCAATACCGCGTTTGTCTTTACCAAAGCGCTTGACGCGTATGCGATAGGCTCTGAAAAAATCTCTCATTGTTATCGTCCCTCATTACTGGTTTTTTACTCAAACCAAAAGCTGTCATTCAGGCTCTGCCGAAAGAGCGGTTCTTGTATCAAGGCGTTGTGTCGGGGGTGCCGCCTGCAAAAGGTTCGTTGCGAACGATTGAAACAGCAATGACCGCACGGCGATTGCCTTGTGTTCTGGTCAGTTTCATCCCCAAAGCCGGATTGAAAGTGCGGATGAGAAAGCAGGAGCGGATGCGCACAATCGCCAGCTCGTCGCCCGGCTCATAATTGAGATTGTTATAATCATAGGTTGTGTCGGACGGGCAGGATGTGGTCGATAGATCATCATTCAATGCCGTAAAAGAGGTGAATGTTTTTACATCAACAGCGAGATTATCGGCGCAGTTGCCAAACCAGCGAAGCGGTTGGCATACGGTTTGATAGAAGCAATCCTTGCCGGTCTGGCATTTTCCCGGCGTGGTATCTGTGTAGCTGGCGGGCGGGGCATTGCCGACGCGAACATCACGCGCGGCCCGAGCGACAACATCTTCCACCACAGCCTGTTGATAGTAAAAATACCCGGCTTCAAAGATGGAAAAAAGCAGGCCCAGAAAGAGTGGTGCAACCATGGCAAACTCTACTGCGGTGGATCCCTTCTGGTCCTTGCCGAAAGAAGCTCGGCGCAGGCCTGACTTTCCGGTTTTGAATATGTGACACAAGCGCATCATAGCCCCCTATTGCGATACATACAGGTTGACGAGATTATCGGTGATCGAGGTAAAAGCAGACTGCAATTGGTCTGAATTTTCGGCGAGATAATAATCATCAAGCGAGCTGGCGCAGGCTTGCAGGATTTGTTCGGCACGACTGCCCGAAGCAATGGCAAAGCCGACCGTGTAGATTTTGATGCCTTGCGCACGCATACGGGCACAGATACGGACAGTTTTGTTGTCAAATTCTTCTGCATGTCTGTTGTCTATGCCGTAATCGCGAACACCATTAACCCGATCATCATCATAATTCAGATTGAGGCGATTTTGATTGCCATAGCCATAAGGCGTGTAGAAAGAGAAATTATGGGTATCATAATCGGAGAAGGTGTTGTTCCCATCGGTCATCAGGACCATGGCCTTGCTCCATTTGCCGCCTTCCGTGGTATTGGGGTCCACACCTTCCGTGAAGGGGGCAATATCGGACAGGATACGCCAGCCCCAAATGGCTCCAAGCGCTGTGTTGGTGGAGCCATGGGGTTCCAGTTTCGTCATCGCCGTATCGAGATCGGCTCTGGCGCTGGTCAAGGGTTGAATGGGGGCGTTACAATCTGTATTGGGTCCGTAGCCTTCAAGACCATTGGCATAATACCATATGTCGACACCGGTATCATATTTCCCCTTATAGGTTTGTGAGGACGAATCCCATTGTCCCACATAGGCCTGGCGCAGGCGGAATTCTTCGTCCCACCAATCGCCATTCACATCCCATTCAAGGCGCGTTGCATATTGAAGGACGTCAGGGTCGTTGACCAGCGGATAGCTGTCGCTACTGCCAAC
The DNA here is from genome assembly GCA_026989615.1 of Parvularculaceae bacterium. Classification (GTDB taxonomy): domain Bacteria; phylum Pseudomonadota; class Alphaproteobacteria; order Caulobacterales; family Parvularculaceae; genus S012-90. The sequence goes on from JALSJA010000027.1 coordinate 6,374, forward strand.
GGAATCGGCGATATTGGCGCGGAAATGGCGGACCAGATCACGATAACGGGTGTGATAGGTCCAGGAGGAGTAATAGGAGCTGG
>JALSJA010000028.1 GCA_026989615.1 Parvularculaceae bacterium
GATGTGGGAAGATGAACTGGTCGGTAGCGCGATTGGCGAGCCGGTACGGTTTCAGGAAATTATGTAAGGGCAGGGGGTAGAGAGCAGGAAACAACCCTCAACAATGAACTAGAGCCTATTCGGTTTTGATTCCATCGAAACCGAAAAGGCTCTAATCATCCTCACGGGGGCGACCCCGATAGACGGTCACCCCTTCAACGGTTTCAACACCCGGATAATAATCATAGCCTTCGACTGCCCGCAAAGGTTCCCCTAAATTGCGGGCCTGTTGCTGGCCAATCTCAGCGAGCTGGCGCATTTCCTGCTCGGCGTCCGAAGAACACCAGTCATAACGCGCTGCCATTTCCCGACGGGAGCGGTTAAAGCCTTCGACCATGGCCGATTGAATGGGCGGCGTTGGTTCTTCCAGCGCGATAAGCTCTTTCATCCGGTCACGGAATAAATCCGGCCTGTCATAAGAGCGGCACAGCTTGCGCAATTCATGCAAGGCCCCCAAAGTTTCCGCCAGCGCCACCAAAGTTTCCTGACGCGATTGAAACCCCGCCCGCTCGTCGGCGGTGGCCTGCGCCATGGCATTACCCGCCATTGCGGGCAGGGCGGCGAATAGCAGAACAAGGAAAAATGGAGGTTTGAGCTTCATAATCCTTATTTATCAGCCGGATTATGGCCTTGTCGAGGCCGTTTTATAGTGCGCGGACAATGCGCACGGCCAGATCCTTGAAGATCGCGTCTGCCGTGCTTCTGTCACCATCATTGGTGACAAAAACCATCACTGTGTTTTTCTCCGGTAGCACCAATAAAAGCGCATACCACATGGTGTTGGACCCATTATGCCAGATTAGCCGTCCTTGCGCCCAGTCGCGCTGCACCACCACAAGACCAGCGGCATAATTTTCCTGAGACGGTGTGTGTAAATGTTTGAATGTGGTGGCTGACAGAAGGTTCGAATCGCCTTTTTCGCCCTTCAAATGCTCGTGACCAAAAGTGGCAAGGTCTGCCATGGTCATATGGACTGTGCCGGCCGGCGCCATGATTGGCGTATTGTCCGCGCCGTCTGACAAGGGGGTTTTTGCCATTTTGGTAAACATGAATTTCGAGTGACCCCAGGGTTGGTCCATGAGGGCATCGCCGCGGGGTGGGCCGAAACCGGCGCTGCCAAGGCCGAGGGGCGCAAATAATCGCTCTTCCATAAGGGTTTCCCATGATTGGTTCATGCGCTCGGCGGCAATAAATCCTGCCAAGGTAAAGCCGACATTGGAATAGAGGAAGGTCTCGCCGGGGTCATATTTTGGTGGCTTGGCGAGAATGGCGGCCAATGCATCGCGCCGCGCTGTGTGAAGCGCTTCGCGATCTTGCGGGCGGTTGAATTGGGTACGCATGGGAAAATTGGCTGGCAGGCCGGCGCTATGGGTTAGCAAATGCTGCAAGCGCGCCTTGTGCCAGCCTTCGTCCATGGCCATATCGGGAAGCATTTGCGGCAGGGTCATATCCCATGCCAGCACGTCTTCCTCGACCAAAATGCCAATCAGGGTTGCGGTCATGGATTTGGTAATGGAGCCCAAATGCCATTGATCCTGCGCGGTAACCGCAACGCCACTGCCCTTTTTGCGCTCGCCTGCCACCGCTTGGGCAATGATCTTGCCATCGACCATGACCAGCGCGCCAATGCCCACAAGTCCGCTTTGCGCCTGTCTGGCGGCAATCGCCTTTTGCAGGCCCTCATGGGTCAGGTTGAAAACCGGTTCAGACTCCGCTTTTGCGGAGGTTACAAAAAAAGAAAAGATCGCAAGAGCCATCAAGGCAAAATATTTTTTCATTTTCATCCTGTTTATGAGTCCTGACCCTAAAACTCCGTGTTATCTTCGTATTCTGTTGCGGGCCGCTTTTGCCTGTTGCAAGGCAAGACGGGTCTGGTCCCAAGCCAATCGGCTCAAAGCCTCGTCAAAGGGAACAAATTCTGCCTCCTCGGCATCATCGCCCGCTTGCGGCTCGCCAGACACCCAGTCTGCTACATAGTCGAGCATAATAAAATGTTTGTCGGTTTCGTGTTCGGGCAGGGATTCAAAGGCGTTGATGAGACCGAGAATACGGATCGCGATTCCGGTTTCCTCCCGCACCTCTCGGGCAAGGGCAGCCTGCAAGCCTTCCCCATGCTCGACCTTGCCGCCGGGGATCGACCAATGCCCCTGAAAGGGTGGCTTGGCGCGTTTTATCAGCAACACATCGCTATCGCGGAAAATGACCGCGCCAACCGAGATAATGGGGTGGGTGACCGAACTCCCGCTTTTGTTCGGGGTGGATTGGGGGTTTGAAATCGACAGGGCGAAAATCTCCTTTTAGTCTTTATGCCATGCTGACAATAACCCTTTCGGGTGGATCGCGCCTAATAGATTTACCGGTATTTAGCGGGATTGAGGGGGGTTGCGCAGGTGGTTTTGGCGCTTTCCACGGTTTTGCGCCTTTTGTTGTTGACCCATGGGGTGGTGGGAAGTAAGGAAGCTGGCACTTTTCAGCATATTGGCTGCCGTAGCTCAGGGGTAGAGCACTCCCTTGGTAAGGGAGAGGTCGGGAGTTCAAATCTCCCCGGCAGCACCATTTTTGCTGTTACGCTCTCGGGATGATCCGTGCTGCGCACGGGCCCAGAGAGCGCGGCGAATGGTCGCCGGAGCCGCGGCCTGCCCCCGCGAAAGCGGGGGTCACGGCTCTACAAGGTTCGAGTTTTCTCTCTATCGCCGACATTTTTCGATAGGCTGTTTGTTTTGCAGTAGTGGTTTTTCGCCTCACGGCGCGTAGCGCCCTCATCCTGAGCCTGCCTGCCCCTATGAAAATGGGGGTAGAAGGATGCATGGGCCTATCGTCGTGCCGGCTAGAGCACTTCCGCGAAAAGTGGGTCCTTCGACAAGCTCAGGATGAGGCCGGTTTTCGGATAAGAAGTGCTCAAAAACAAAGACCTAGAGCCCGGTTCTGATGGAATCAAAACCGGATAGGCTCTCTAGGGGGTATACAGCCACCGGCTTCTGCCCTTGCTTCTGCCCCCCTGTCCCTGCTAATTCCTGTCCCCTATGAGCGATAAAAAACCTGATAATTTGCCCGGAAATGCCGCAAAACCGCCTTCCTCCCCGGCCAAATCTGCTGGACGGGCAAAGCCCACCCGTGAAGAAAAGCTGGCGGCGGCGCTAAAAGCGAATATAAAGCGACGCAAAGCTGCGGCGAAATCACCCAAATAGGACTCTCATGGACAGATTGGCAATAATTGGCGGGCGAGAGCTCTATGGGGATATTCCCATTTCCGGGGCGAAGAACTCGGCGATCAAAGTGATGGTGGCGACCTTGCTGACCGACCAAAAGGTCAGTCTTTCCAATGTGCCGGATCTCGCCGATGTGCGCCAGCTTATGCGCCTGCTGGAAAATCACGGCACCATTGCCGGGCGCGATGGCAATAGCCTCATTTTGCATACGCCAAAGATTACCTCGCGGGTGGCGCCCTATGATATTGTTCGCAAAATGCGCGCCAGCTTTAATGTGCTCGGGCCTTTGCTGGCCCGCGAAGGGGAGGCGAAAGTTTCCCTGCCCGGCGGCTGTGCCATTGGTGCGCGTCCGGTGGATTTGCATTTGAAGGCGCTGGAAGCTTTGGGGGCAAAGATCGAACTTGATGAAGGCTATGTGATTGCCAGCGCCAAGGGCGGGCTTAAAGGGGCCGAAATAAGTTTTCCCTTCGTTTCGGTGGGGGCAACCGAGCATACCATGCTGGCGGCGGTTCTCGCCCAAGGTAAAACTGTGTTGCAAAACGCTGCCCGTGAGCCGGAAATTGCGGATCTGGCCGATTGCCTCAATGCCATGGGCGCGAAGATTAAAGGTGCCGGCCGCTCAACCATCGAGATTGAAGGCGTCACCAGCCTTGGGGCTGTGGCGCATAGCGTATTGCCGGATAGGATTGAAACCGGGGCCTATGCCATGGCGGTGGGGATTGCCGGTGGCGAGGTGATTCTGACCAATGCCCATACGGAACTATTAGGGGCGGCGCTTTCATCTTTGCGGGAGACCGGACTTGAGGTCGAAGACAGCGAACGCGGTTTGCGGGTCAAGAAAAATGGTAAAAAGCTGCAAGCGGTCGATATCGTCACCCAACCTTTTCCCGGTTTTCCGACCGATCTTCAGGCTTTGTTCATGGCGATGATGGCCAGTGCCGAGGGTATGTCGAGCATTAAAGAGACGATTTTTGAAAATCGCTATATGCACGCGCCCGAACTGGCGCGGATGGGGGCGGATATCCATATTGACGGGCAATTGGCGATTGTGCGCGGCAAGGACCGTCTGAAAGGCGCGCCGGTGATGGCTACGGATTTGCGTGCCTCCATGTCTTTGGTCATTGCCGGGTTGGGGGCCGAAGGCCAAACCATGGTCTCGCGGCTTTATCACCTCGATCGGGGTTTTGAAAACCTTGCCCGCAAGCTGCAAAATGTCGGTGCGCTGGTTGAGCGCGTGCCCGAGACGGATTAGACAGGGTCGATGGCACAAAATATGAAACCGCTTCACATGCAAATCACCGACAAGGAAGATATTCTTGTCATTTCTTCGCTGTTTCAGGACGCCGTGGCAAAGATTGGCGATATGGGCTTCTTTCCGGATCAGCGCCGTTTTGCGCTGGTTGCCAATCGCTTTGTTTGGGAAGACGGGGTGAAGAAACGCTTTGGGCCGTTCACGCGGGTGCGGGCGGGCATGCATTTTGATGATGTGCAATCGGTTAAAACCAAAAATTTGCGCCTTGATGCGCCAAAATCCGTAGTGGAAATCCTCGCCATGCGCTTTGAGCCGGGGGAAGATGGTGGTGGAAGGGTTTTGATCGATCTGGCTGGTGGCGGGGCCATCATGCTGGAGGTTGAAAGTCTCAATGGTGAAATGCACGATATTTCAGATCCCTGGCGGACACAAAACAAGCCAAACCATAAATAATCCGATGACCGACAACCCTTCACGCCTTGTCAGAATTGATCTCGATGAAGCCTCGCTGGTGACGGCATCGGAAGTGATTGTCCATGAGCGGCGTATTGCTGTGCATGATTTGCTGGAAAACAATTCTTTTGAACCGCTCACCGATAATGTGCCGGTTGGGAAAGGGCCTTATCATTTGCTGCTTTCCGTGCGCGAAAAAAGACTGGTATTTGATATCCGCCAGCAAAATGATGAGCTTGTTGGGCAGTTGCATTTGTCGATGTCGCCTTTTCGCAAAATCATCAAAGATTATTTTATGCTGTGCGAAAGCTATTTCGAGGCCATTCGCGAGGCATTGCCCGAACAGATTGAAACCATTGATATGGCAAGACGGGCCATCCACAATGAAGGCTCGGAAATTTTGCTGGAACGACTCAAGGGCAAAATCGATGTTGATTTCGATACGGCCCGAAGGCTGTTCACCTTGATTTGCTCTTTTCATTTGAGGAATGTCTCATGAGCGGGGCGCAGCAAAATCCGAAAGCAATTCTATTTGCTTGCACCATGAATTCCATTCGCTCGCCTATGGCTGAAGCGGTGGCGCGGGATTTATTGGGGAATAAGGTGCGGGTTGAATCCGCCGGGGTTTATGCGGGGCCGCAAGATCCGTTTGTGGATGCCATTCTGGCAGAGATTGATCTTGCCTTGGGAGTGCGGGAGGCCAGAACCATTGCCTCGCTGGATTTATCGGAATTTGACATTGTCATAGCCCTGACCCCGCAGGCAGAACAGGCGGCCAGAGAACAAAAGATGGCGGATCAAGCCGGACCAGAAATTGAATTTTGGGATATCCCCAATCCAACCGATATCAAGGGGGCTCGTGATCAGATGATGGAGGCCTATCGCGAGGCGCTAAATGTGCTAAAACGCCGGATGAAAGAGCGCTTTGGTAGCAAAGGGCAGAATTGAAAAATAGCGGGAGTGCTTGATTTTACTGGCATTTCACCCCATTTGGAAGGGTGGCGGGCGTTTTGGCCCGTTGCGGATGAAAGGTAGTTTATGGCGAAAGAAGAATTATTGGAATTTAACGGCACCGTTGAGGAATTGCTTCCCAATGCGACGTTTCGCGTGCGTCTGGAAAATGACCACGAAATCATTGCCCATACGGCGGGCAAAATGCGCAAGAATCGTATCCGTGTTCTTGCCGGCGACAAGGTATTGGTCGAGATGACCCCTTATGACCTGACCAAAGGTCGTATCACTTTCCGTTTCAAATAATCTTATGACGAAGCTGATTCTGGCCAGCGCTTCGCCGCGTCGAAAACAGCTTCTGGCCCAGATTGGTGTGATGCCGGCGGCAATTCTCCCGGCGGATATTGATGAATCTGTGCGGGCCAAAGAAGTGCCACGGCTTTATGCCGAGCGCATGGCGCGCGAAAAAGCCGAGACAGTGGCTGAC
>JALSJA010000029.1 GCA_026989615.1 Parvularculaceae bacterium
ACTGATATTCAACATTTTTAAGGATTTCAATGTCGCTTTTCCATAGCATCTGGATCGCCCTGACCGGACTTGCCATTGGCAGCTTCCTTAATGTGGTGATTTATCGCGGACCAATTATCTGGGGGCTGGTTGAGCCCCTTGAGGGCCAGAAAACCAATTTCAACCTTGCTTTCCCGCGCTCCCATTGCCCCCATTGCAAGACCCAGATTAAGGCCCATCACCTCATCCCCCTTATGGGCTATCTCCTGATCAAGGGGCACTGCGCCCATTGCCACAAGAAAATCTCCCCGCTTTATCCAATGATTGAACTGGCGGCGCTGCTCGCCTCTTTGCTCGCCTTGTGGGTTTGGGGATTTTCCGGCGCGGCCTTTGGGGCATTTATACTGTTCTGCTTTCTGCTCTGTCTTGCGGCGATTGATGCCCGCACGGGCTATCTGCCGGATGCTTTGACCCTGCCCCTATTATGGCTGGGACTGGGTGCCAATTATCTATGGAGCTTTGTGCCCCTTGCCGATGCGGTGATTGGCGCGGTTTGCGGCTATGGGGCGCTGGCTTTACTGGCTTTTTTCTACCGTCGCTTTCGCGGACACGACGGCCTCGGCGGCGGCGATGCCAAGCTTTTAGGTGCGCTTGGAGCCTGGGCCGGATGGATGGCGCTGCCGCCAATATTGATGATTGCAGCTATTTTGGCGCTTGTCTGGATTGGCTTTCTGGCTTTGCGCGGCAAGCAAATCAGCGCAACCACCGCTTTGCCCTTTGGCCCGTCACTGGCCTTGGCCGGCGCGCTTGTCTTCACTGCCCAAAAGGCCATACCGGACTTTATGTTTTAGGTCCGAAGGCTCTGCTGCCGCAAAACCTTGCTCGCCCCCGAAGAAACTCTATGGTCCTGACATGGCAATATTGCATCCGGTGACAAAAAAATAAAAAGAGGAAAAATGACCAAGCCCGCGCAGCAACAATTCAAATCCCTCATGACCAGGCTCACCCTGCCCGCCTTTGCGGCTCCCATGTTCATTGTTTCAAGTCCGAAACTGGTCATCGCCCAATGCAAAGCCGGTATTGTCGGCTCCTTTCCGGCCCTGAATGCCCGCCCCGCCGAAGCACTGGATGACTGGCTTTGCGAAATCAAACAGGCTCTGGCCGAGCATGATAAAGAAAATCCGGACCGGCCCGCGGCCCCTTTTGCGATCAACCAAATTGTCCACCGCTCCAATAGCCGCCTTGATCAGGATATGGAGGCCTGCGTAAAACATAAAGTCCCTCTGGTCATCACCTCTTTGGGTGCCCGCGAAGATGTCAATGCGGCGGTTCATTCCTATGGCGGCATGGTTTTTCACGATGTCATCAATAATCGCTTTGCCCGAAAGGCCATTGAAAAAGGGGCTGACGGCCTCATCGCTGTCGCCGCCGGCGCCGGTGGTCATGCGGGCACCCTATCGCCTTTTGCATTGGTGCAGGAAATTCGCGAATGGTTTGACGGCCCCCTCCTGCTGTCCGGCTGTATTGCCCGGGGGCAATCCATTCTCGCAGCCAGAGCCATGGGGGCTGACGGTGCCTATATGGGCTCCTTATTCATTGCCAGCCATGAGGCCAATGCCAGCAAAGATTATAAACAGGCGGTGGTAGAGGGGGCGATGGAGGATATCATCTATTCCAGCTATTTTACCGGCGTTGCAGGAAATTATATCGCTGCTTCCATTCGCAATGCTGGCCTTGACCCCCATAATCTGCCCGCAGGCGATCCAAAAAACATGGACTTCCAATCTTCCCCGGAAAATGATGCCAAAGCATGGAAAGATATCTGGGGCGGCGGTCAGGGCATTGGCGCTGTAAAACAGGTCTTGCCCGCGGGCGAAATTATCGCAACCCTGAAAAAGGACTATGAAACAGCCCGTCAACATCTAGAGCACTCCCCGAAAAGCGGGAACCGGTTTTCGGACAGGAAGTGCTCAAAAACAAAGACTTAAGAGCCCGGTTTTGATTGGTATCAAAACGAAACAGGCTCTATGTGCAAAGGATAGCAATCAGGAATTTGAGACATGACCAAAACCACAATCATAGACTATGAGCATGACGGAAAAGTTTTTGAGGCCTATGTGGCAGCGCCGACGCTGGACCGGGCGCGCCCGGCGGTGATGATATGCCATGCCTGGGCTGGCCGCGGCGAGCATGAGGAAGCAATTGCCAACCGTCTGGCCGAACTTGGCTATGTTGGCATCGCCCTTGATCTGTACGGCAAGGGCGTTCGTGGCCAGAGCAATGAAGAATGTCTGGCTTTGATGACCCCGCTCACAGAAAACCGTGCCCTTTTGCAGGACCGCTTAAAACAGGCGATCACAGCGGTTCACCGGCAAGACTATGTGCAAGCAGATAACACTGTCATTGCCGGCTATTGTTTTGGTGGCCTTTGCGCTCTTGATGCGGCCAGAAGCAATGCACCGGTGCTGGGGGCGGCCTCTTTCCACGGTCTGCTTGGCAAGCCCGATAATCTGGATGGGCAGAAAATTTCTGCGAAAATAATTATTTTTCACGGCTTTGACGACCCCATGGTCCCGCCACAGGATTTGATTGCCTTTGCCAATGAAATGACCGAGGCTGGGGCTGATTGGCAAATCCACGCCTATGGGAACACAATGCACGCCTTTACCAATAAAGCCGCCAATGATCCTGATTTTGGAACGGTTTACAGCGAGCGCGCTGACAAGCGCTCCTTTGAATCTTTCAACAATTTTCTTGAAGAGGTTTTACGACATTTATCATGACCCGCTGGCTCCTTATCATTCCGCTTGTTCTGTTTCTCGCCCTCGCCGCCTTTTCCTTGCGCGGCCTTGGTCTCAACAATGAAGTCCTGCCATCGGTGCTGGTCGACCATCCGGTACCGGAATTCGACTTGCCGCCCGTCGCCGGTCGCGAAAAAGGCCTCGCCACCAGCGATCTGCCCGATGAAGTGCATCTCATCAATGTGTTCGGCTCCTGGTGTCAGGCCTGTCTGATTGAGCATCCGTTTTTTATGGAGCTTACCCGCGAGGAAATCATCCCCCTTTACGGCATTGACTGGAAGGATACGCCCGAACAGGGCGCACGCTGGCTGGAGCGTTTTGGCGACCCCTATCTTCTGGTCGGCAATGATGAAATTGGCCGGACAGTCATTGATTTTGGCGTGACCGGTGCGCCGGAAACCTTCATCATCGATGCCAAGGGCCGTATCCGCTATCGGCAAGTCGGACCAATCACACCGGAAACATGGGATAAAACCCTGTTTCCACTCATTGAAAAGCTGCGCGCTGAGGCGCGTGCCGAGCCTCCCTCCCAATAAAGGCCATCGCCACCCATGCAAACCGCTCTTGTGTCCATCGCCCTTTTGGGAATTTTGTTATTCCTTCTGTCTTTTGCCGTCTCTTATCATCGCCTCAATACAAAAAGGGGGTTTGGCGGCCCCGATGACCCGACCGCACCTTTGAACAAGGCCGTGCGCGCCCATGGCAATACGGCAGAATATATCGGCATTGTCGCCGTTGTGATGCTGGCTCTGGGACTGACCCAACCGGCCCCATGGGTCGAATGGGCAATGATAGCCTTTGTCATTGGCCGCATCATCACGGCCTTTTCATTTTTGATTACCGTTTCCCTTGATAATATTTTTCCCCTGAAAGTCGCAGGCATGACCATCACCTATAGTGCCGGAATGCTTCTATCCTTGGCCCTTCTCCTTAAAGCGCTTTCCTTTTCAACCATTTTAGTGAGTTAGCCCTATGTCCTCTTGCAAAGCCATTTGGCAAGGCGATAAAGCCTTTTGTGAAAAACTGGCCATGGGATTGGAGGAAATTCTTTTCCCGCCAGCCGATGCGGTCTCCCTGCAAAAGAGCGACCCGATTGAAGAAGATGCAGACAGCCCCTGGCAGTTGGAAGCCTATTTTGCACAACTGCCCGAAGAGGACGCTTTGCGCGCTGTCTTTGCGGCCATTGACCAGACCTATCAGCCCGCCAAAACCGAACTTCTGCCCGATATTGACTGGGTCGCCCATTCCCTTGAAGGCTTGGGCATTGTCGAGGCTGGGCGTTTTCTGCTTTACGGCATTCATGATGCGGACAAGATTCCCCAAGATCAAAATAAAATTCCCATTCGCATAGACGCCAATCTCGCCTTTGGCACGGGCCATCACCCGACCACGTCCGGCTGCCTGAAGGCTCTCGACAAAATCAGCAAGAGCGATCCGAACTATCGCCCGCAAAATATTCTCGACCTTGGCACCGGCTCGGCCGTGCTGGCGATTGCTGCGGTCAAATTATGGAATAGTCCCGTCATCGCCACAGATCTCGATCCGGATTCTGTGGATATTGCCGCCCATAATGCCGTCCAGAACAAGGTCAAGGGTATTGAATTTATTTGCGCCGATGGCTTCGCCCATAAACGGATAGACAGTGCCGCGCCATTTGATTTTGTCTTTGCCAATATTTTGGCCGGCCCCCTCATAGAACTCGCGCCCCCTATGGCCAGGCATTGCCAAAAAGACGCCCGTGTCATTCTTGCCGGATTGCTCACCCGCCAAGAGCAAGATGTCATTGCCGCCTATAAGACCGCCGGATTTACACTGGTGGACCGCCTCGACCAAGAAACTTGGCCAATCCTCACTTTTCAACGCTGACAAATCAAAATTTTAGGGTCGCAAAGCGTCTTTGCAAGACTAGAACCTATCCGGTTTTGATACCAATCAAAACCGGACAGGCTCTAAGTCTTTGTTTTTGAGCACTTCTTGTCCGAAAACCGGTTCCCACTTTTCGGGAAGTGCTCTATATAAGATCGCGAAGGAGTTTTTCATGTTTCAGACCTATGAGCCAAAATCGGACAAATCTTTTGCCGCCAAAAACCTCCCCCCTTTGCGCGAGGAAATGGCAAAAATGGGCATAGATGCGCTGGTCGTGCCCCATGACGATGAATATCTGAACGAATATCTACCCGATTGTGCCGAACGCCTGATGTGGGTGTCCGGTTTTTCCGGCTCGGCCGGTGCGGCAATTATTTTGGCCAAAAGCGCTGCGGTTTTCACGGATGGCCGCTACACATTGCAGGTGCGCGAGCAGGTGGATGAAAAATTTTTCACTTATGAGGATTTGATCGACAACCCGCCCCATAAATGGATTGAGAAAAACGCCCGCAAAGGCATGGTGATCGGCTATGATCCAATGTTGCATTCCAAATCCGGTGTCATGGCTTTGGACAAGGCGGCCAAAGCCGCCGGGGCGTCCTTGAAAAAACTTGAAAAAAACCCGATTGATCTGGCCTGGGCTGGTCGCCCGCCAATGCCGACGACCCCAATCACACCCCATGGGAAAGAATTTGCGGGCGAGAGCGCAGCACAGAAACGCAGCCGGATTGTCAAAGTTCTGCAATCGCAAAATGCCGATGCGGTTTTGCTCACCGCCCCCCATTCCTTGGCTTGGCTGTTTAACATTCGTGGCCGCGATGTCCATGCAACCCCTTTGCCTTTGGGGCGGGCTATTCTTTATACAGATGGAAAAGCCGAGCTCTATGTTGATCCGGCTAAAATAACCGATGGTCTTGCCGAACATCTCGGGGCTGATGTCAAAATTCGCCCTGAAAGCGATGTGGCCTCAACCCTTGATACTTTGGGCAAGCAAGGCAAAACCGTGATGATTGATCCGGGCCTTGCCCCTTACTGGTTTTATGACCGGTTAAAAAATGCCGGCGCAAAATTGATTGAAGCCCCAGACCCTTGCGCCCTGCCACGGGCCACCAAAAATCCGGTTGAGCTTGATGGCACCCGCACCGCCCATCGCCGGGACGGTGTCGCGGTTACCCATTTTCTGCATTGGATTAGCGAGGAAGCCCCTAAAGGCGGGGTTACAGAAATTTCTGCCGCCCAAAAGCTGGAAGAATTTCGCAAGCGCTCCAATCAGTTGCAGGATATTTCTTTTGATTCCATTTCCGCCGTGGATGATCATGGCGCCCAGCCCCATTATCGAGTGACCGTCGACAGTGACAAACCGCTAAAACCCGGCTCGCTCTATCTCATCGATTCCGGCGGACAATATCCTGATGGCACCACCGACATCACCCGCACTATTGCCATTGGCACCCCGAGCGATGAAATGCGCAATCGCTACACGCTGGTGCTGAAGGGCCATATCGCACTGGCTACAGCGCGCTTCCCCCATGGCACCACCGGCCATGCGCTTGATTGCCTTGCTCGCAAACCTCTTTGGGAAGCCGGGATCGATTATGACCATGGCACCGGCCATGGGGTCGGTGTTTTCCTCGGGGTTCATGAAGGACCGCAAAATATTTCCAAAAAGGCAATTACCCAACCACTCTTGCCGGGGATGATCTGCTCCAATGAAC
>JALSJA010000030.1 GCA_026989615.1 Parvularculaceae bacterium
GACCTCACGCCCCTGTTCTGCGGCAAGGCGGGCCGTTATCAACGTCCCGGATCGCGCGGCGGCTTCAACCACCACAACCCCCATGGACAGGCCGGAAATGATCCGATTGCGTTTGGGGAAATCCCGTCCCTGCGGTTGGTAGCCCATAGGGCTTTCGGCGATTAGCGTGCCGCGCTCGGCAATTTCTGCCGTCAGGGCCGTATGTTCAGGTGGATAGACAATATCAATGCCGCCAGCGACCACGGCAATTGTGCCGGTGGCGAGGCTGGCCTGATGGGCCGCGCCATCAATGCCCCTTGCCAGACCAGAGGCGATGACAATGCCGGCCGCCCCTAATTCGCTCGCTAATTGCTGGGCCATATGGCGGCCAACACTGGAGGCATTGCGCGCCCCGACAATGGCGATAATGCTCTTGTCAAAAAGACCCGGCGAGCCTTTGACCCATAAAATCGGCGGGGCATCGGGGATATGGCGCAAGGGGGCCGGGTAAGACGGCTCACAGGCACAGACAAGCTGCGCCCCGAAGCGCGCCCCTGCATCCAGTTCGGCTTCAATCATATCATTCTTGGCGAGGGTAAACTGGCGCTTGCGACCACTGGCTCTGGCATAGGCCGGGGCATGGCGCAAAGCATCCCCGGCGCTGCCAAAGCGCTGGACCAGCTGATAAAAAGTGATTGGCCCGATATTTTGGGTGCGGATGAGGCGCAGCCAGTCGCCGCGCTCTGCTGGCGATAATTCCCGTAAATTTATCAATCTCTCCCCCTTAAAATTTTTATCCACCCGAAGGGGGCGCTTTTTTGGCCCCGATTTTGGGTTCCGTTCCGGATAATAGGCGCGCAATATTTTCGCGATGGCGAATGAAAATTAAAACCGCCATGAACAAAGCCGCAAATCCCAATATATGCAGACCGGTTAAAAACAAAAATACGGGGGCGATAGCGGCGGCGATCAATGCCGACAGGGAAGAAATGCGTGTGACAAAAGCGGCGCCAAGCCAGACGAGACAGGCAATCGCGCCAGCCATGACGTTCATCGCCAAAAGCGTGCCCAGAAAAGTCGCCACCCCTTTGCCGCCCTTGAATTTCAGCCATACCGGATAGCAATGGCCCAGAAAGGCAAAAGCGCCCGCCAGCGCCATGGGTAATTCGCGCCATTCGCTTAAAAATCCGGCGATAATGACCGCAATCGCCCCCTTGCCGGAATCGAGCAGCAGGGTCGCCAGCGCCAGGTCTTTGCGGCCCGTGCGCAAAACATTGGTGGCGCCGATATTGCCGGAGCCGATATCGCGAATATCGCCAAGCCCTGCAAGCCGGGTGATGACAAGACCAAAAGGAATAGAGCCAAGCCCATAACCGAGCAGGGCATATAGAAAGTCCATTATTTATTCCTTTTAATCGCCCCTGCTGAAATGAGTGTTTCTACCGATGCCACAACCATATCATCAAGACTATGATATTCCATGCCGAGAATCTCCCGGGCCGGGCTGTTATCTACCTGCATTTCATGACCAAGGTCATTGAGAATGCCTTTGAGCTCCGGTTTGATATTGGCCATCAAACGCACCAGCCAAGGCGGCAGTTCCTTTGTTGGCGCTTTCAATTCCGGATAATGTTTTTTTACAAGCGCTGCAAGATCCTTGAACCACAAAGTATAGGCTGGCAGCAAAAAGCGTTTGCCAATAGAGGCCGGTTTTTCAAGGGCCAGCCGATGGGCGGCGGCAACATCACGCACATCAACGACAGAAATCATGATCGGTGGACTTGCGGGGATAGCGCCTGTCGCCATCTGCTTGATGATATCGAGGGAGGTGCCGAATTCTTCGTTGAGAGCCGGGCCTAATACCAGGCCGGGATTGATGACGGTCATGTCAATGCCGCGTCCATCCGGTCCGTTGACAAAATCCCAGGCGGCTTTTTCGGCAATGGTTTTTGATTTTGCATAAGCGTTCATGCCTTTGCGATCGAGACGGCTCCAATCCTCTCCGGTCAGGGGGCGATCCATATCGGCATTGCCCTGATAGACCGCGACCATGGAGGAGGTCAGCACCACGCGATGGACGCCAAGCTTTGCCGCGGCCCGCAAAACCCGAAGCGTGCCTTCGCGCGCCGGGATGATGAGATCGTTTTCATTGCGGGGCTGTTTTGCGGGGAAGGGGGAGGCCACATGAAGAATGCCGTCGCAAGCGGTAACCGCTTCGGTCCAACCTTTATCCTTTTGCAGATCGGCTTCTATAAAGCTGAGCGAGGAAGAGCAGCCGGGGACCGCCTTTTCCAAAGTCTTGCGGGTTTTCTCCGAGCGTCTTGCATCGCGCAAAGTCCCGCGCACATGATAGCCATGCTGCAATAATTCGCGGGCACAATGCAGACCGATATAACCTGTAATGCCGGTAACGAGTATGGTCTTGGCCATAAAATAAGCTCCTATTCGGATAAAAATGCGTCGAGAACGGCCATTCTTGTGGGCACGCCCATGGCGACCTGATCAAGAATGAGAGAATGATTGCGATCATCAGCCAAGGTGCCGTCAATTTCGACCCCGCGATTGATGGGCCCCGGATGCATGATCAGCGCCCCCGGCTTGGCATATTGCATGGTCTGGTGGGACAGCCCCCAGCCTTGAAAATAATCCTGATTGGACAGGCCCGGCCCGTCCTCCATGCGCTCCAGCTGAATGCGCAGGGCCATGACAATATCCGCCCCGGCAAGGCCTTGCTTGAGGCCGTTTCCCCGGGAAATAGCCGGATAGAAATCTTCATCGGGGAGCATATGAGCCGGTCCGACAAAGCGAAGTTCAGCGCCGAGGCGGGTCATCAGCTCGGCATTGGAGGCGGCAACCCGTGAATGCCGGATATCGCCGCAAATGGTCATGCGCAGCCCTTTCAGGCCCTGTTGCGGGGTGCGGCCAAAATGATTGAGCAGGGTGAGGGCATCAAGCAAGGCCTGAGTCGGATGGCCCTTGGTGCCTTCTCCGGCATTGATAACGGCGCAGGGCAGGCCAACTTCGCTCAAGGCCTCGGCCATGAAGCGGATCACCCCTTCTTCCCGATGGCGCACAATAAGCGCATCGGCACCCATGGCGGCAAGGGTCTGCACCGTATCGCGCAAGTTTTCACCTTTTTGCACCGAGGAAGACTGGATCGGGAGTTTGATAATATCCGCCCCGAGCTTTTTGCCGGCCAGTTCAAAAGAAGAATTGGTGCGGGTGGAGGTTTCAAAAAACAGATTGATTTGAGTGCGCCCGGCGAGATGTTTTTCAATCTTTTTCCCGGCTTTGAGGCTTGCGGCATAATATTGGGCAAGCTCAAGCAGATAGATAATGTCACCGTCAGACAGGCTGGCAATGGAATCAAGATGCAGACGCGACAGACCACCATTGGGCATGGTGGGGCGGGGAATTGGGGGATGGCCTGTTGTCTTGCTCATAGCCCATGGAGGTATAGGGCGCTTGTCCTCAAAGCTTCAAGCTTTTCCAGCATTTTGGCGTGCTGCCGAGGTAGCAAGGGCGGGCTGCGCATTTTTCGCCAAAAAATGCGCTAGATCAAATTACTGCCAGAGGGGATGGGCCATACAACTGATAATGAGAGGCGCAATCAACTGGCCTTGGGCGTTTGGGCTGAAAATCCGGAAAAATAGCAGGAAAAGGGCCGATTTTCTCCTTATTGCTATTGACTATGATAATCATTCGCAAGTAGAAGGGCGCAAGGTTGAGGATGAAAGGGTTGGAAAAGCGCGGCCAGAGGAGGCTCTAGAGGGCTTCGGGGGAGGCGCCTGCAAAGACCCGGTCAAAGAGCAAATGGCACCGCAGGGTGCATTACATATTGGGATTTTATCATGGCACTATTTACAGGGGCTCGTTCCAAAGCGGCCTCATTCGCATTGGGTCTATCGTCTTTGGCCATAATGCCGGCCATGGCAGGGACCAATATGGGGGCTAATGCCCCGGCCTCCCTGCCAGCCCCATTACCCGCCCAGGATGGTTATGATGTGATTACCGTTATCGGCACCCGTGCCGTTTCGGAAATTCCCGGTTCCGTCACCATGATTTCCGGCGCGGATCTGGCCAAGGAAAACTACACGGACATTAATCGCGTGCTGCGCGTGGTGCCGGGGATAAACTTACAAGAAGAAGATGGCTATGGCTTGCGCCCCAATATCGGCTTGCGCGGATCTGGCACTGATCGCTCGTCCAAAGTGCAGATCATGGAAGATGGCGTGCCCATGGCGCCGGCGCCTTTTTCCGCCCCTGCCGCTTATTATTTTCCGGTTGTCGGGCGCATGTCCGGTGTTGAAATTACCAAAAGCGCCGGCGCGGTAAAATATGGTCCGGTCACCACCGCCGGTACGGTGCAATTTTTCTCGACCCCGATACCCGATGTGCCTGCGGGCAAAGCGCGTATCATGCTATCCGATCAGGATCGCGCTTTGGGGCATTTCTGGGTGGGCGGGCGCTGGCAGACGCAAGCGCCCTTCGAGGTCGGGTTTTTACTGGAGACATTTCAGGACCGCGCCGAAGGGTTCAAGACCCTTGATGTGGGGCAGACCGGTTTTGAAATCGCGGATTATGTTGCCAAGCTCGGGTTTTATTCAAAGCCCAGCGCGTTGCGCGAGCAAAGTCTTGTATTCAAAATTCAGCGCAGCGATGAAACCGCCGATGAAACCTATCTCGGCCTGATGCAGGCTGATTTTAACACCAATCCCTATATGCGTTATCGCGCCAGCCAGAAAGACCAGTTGCGCGCGAAGCACGAAACCTATCAGGCGCTTTATAATGGTGAATTGGGCGCGCAAAGTTCCATCACCCTGCTCGCCTATCGCACAGAGTTCTCGCGTAATTGGGAAAAGCTCGACCGGTTTGATAATTCGGCTTTGTCTGGCTCGGCTGCGTGTAATTCTCTCGGCGAAATTTTAAACACACCGACCCTTTGCGCTCAGGAGCTGGAGGTTCTGGTCGGGGCTGATGGCTTTGTGAGCCCCGATGATGTGCTGGGCATTCGCCAGAACAAGCGCGATTATTTTGCCCAAGGGGTGCAGATAGCACTGGCCCATGAAATTGAAACCGGCACGCTTAATCATGCGCTGACATTCTCTGCGCGTCTTCACGAAGACGGCGTTGACCGTTTTCAGGAGCAGGATCAATATCGCATCGACAATGGGGTGCTGGTAAAAACCACCGATAATCCCCCGGGCTCGCAATCCAATCGCCTGTCGCAAGCTTTGGCGCGCTCGGCCTATGTGGAAGATGTGATGAGCTTCGGTGCCTGGCAGGTGACGGCTGGCTTGCGCTATGGCCGCATCGAAACCGAGCAGCGCCGCTGGAACACGCCGGACAGAAGTCCCGCGCCGGACAGCGTGCGCGATAACGCCCATGACATCCTGCTGCCATCGCTCGGGGCGGTTTATGATTTTGGCAATGGCTTTACCCTGCTCGGCAATGTCACCAAAGGCTTTGCTCCTCCGGGACCATCGAGCCGCGCCAGCGATGGCACGGAGCCGGAAGAATCCGTGGTTTATGAATTGGGCGGACGCTATGATGGCAATGGTCTGGCGCTGGAAGCGATTGGCTTCCTCACCGATTATTCAAACCTGCTGGCCGAATGCACCAATTCTTCCGGCGGCAGCGAATGCGTCATTGGTGACACGGAAAATGCCGGCAAGGCACAAGTTTACGGGTTGGAGCTGATCGCCAAAAAAGATTTTCAACTGGATAATGGCCTGACGGTTCCGTTCTCCCTTGTCTATTCCTACACCAAAACAGAATTACAAAGCACAGTCAGCAATTCCATTTTCGGCACTGTCATGGCGGGCGATGAAATCCCCTATGTGCCCGAGCACCAACTGACATTAGCGGGCGGTTTGACCGGTGATCGATGGGGCTTTGATCTCAGCGCCAATTATGTGAGCGAAACCCGCGATTCCCCGGGGCAGGGGGCAATCCCGGACAATGAGCGCATTGAGGGGCGCACCATTGTCGATAGCGCTTTATATTATGACATCAAAGACAATCTGCGCCTGCACTTGAAAGCCGATAATATTTTCGACAAGACCTATCTAGCAGCACGCCGTCCCTACGGCCTGCGCCCCGGCAAACCAAGAGAGGTTTTTGTGGGCGTCAGCTTTGAATTTTAGGGCAAAGTAGCAACTGTGTTTATGCTGGTTCTCTTTCATTATAGAATCCATTCCTTTTGATAATGGCATTCAGGGTGATCAACAGTTTTC
>JALSJA010000031.1 GCA_026989615.1 Parvularculaceae bacterium
GAGTTTTGGCACCGTCTTGCTTGGGGACACGGATTCGGCCGGTTTAAGAATGATATATGGGTCGCCGTCCCCAGATTATAGCTTAATAGATGGATTTGACGACTACGACTATCAGCTTTATACGGGCCTGCTCCCCGTTGAGGGATTTCGCGATACGGGAAGCGGTTTTGTTGGCTTTGGCAATGATTTTCGCAGCACTTTGGGCACCACCTATATTGAAAATGATGGCGATGGTGAAGCCTCCCGTATTTCCTATTTTACCCCCCGTTTTTCCGGGGTTCAGGTCGGTATTTCCTTTGCCCGCGATGACGGTTCCTTTGATCGCAATAGAACGTCGGACTGTAATACACAAACATGTAATTTTTTTGATGTTGGCGTTAATTATGTGAACAGCTTTGACGGTTTTGATGTGGCGATTTCCGGGCGCTGGGGTGTCGCTGATGCGCCGCCAAGCGCTACCGAGGACCCGAATATTGCAGGTTTTGGGATCAATCTTGATTATGGTAATATTGAGATTGAGGCTAGATATGCGGAGCAAAATGGCACGCGCTTTTCCGATGGTAAGGCCTATGAGATTGGCGGCCAATATCAAGCCGGTAAGATGACCTATGCTCTCAATTATAAACATGGGGAAAATGTCGACAATGAGCTGGCATTTGTCGGCAGCGGTGGGGAAAATGAACAGATAGATACGATCATAGCCTCCCTTACATATCCATTAGCCGGAAACGGAATCCTGATGTCTGTCTTTGGTGCCCATGTGGATTTTGATGAAGATTTTTCGGATAATGGTATGGGCAGTGGCGATGATATGTCGGGTTTTGTCATTGCCTCTAGCATTCAGATTGGGTTTTAGCGGAAGGGGCGTGCGGAGAAAAAGTTCCTGCCTATTTCCTGCAATCGGCAGAAACCCCCTTATCGAGGGCGACTTTCGTCTTGCCCCTTTCAAGCGGGTTTGACGATGCTTAGCCAACTGGGATCGGCGACAAAAGGCATTCTAATTGGATTCAGACCCTCGATAGTCTTTGGAATAGTAGAAAATATTAAGCGCATGAAAGCTGCTGTGAATGGGGCGCCATAGCTGTTGGAAGGTGCCACTGTCGAGGTTAAGGGATTGGGCGATGGCGGATAGAGGGCGACCATCTATCAATCGGATGAGCGTTGCGCAGTCACGGGGAATTTGCAAGCGATATTGAATGCCGTTTATGGTCGCGCTAAGGCGTCCCTTTTTGACGATATGAGCAGCCAGATCTGTGGCTTTGAGGGATTTCAGGCGTGGGATTTGATTCATATTGGTGAAGTTGGCCATGGCTTTTTCGGCTGGTGCTTTACTGGCATAAAAAATATGGGTTTTAAGAGTGCCGGAAAGTTTTTCCGCACAGGCGGCCCGTTCTATCCATGACATGGCCTGTATTTTTTGTTGCAATCGGGGGTCATTTGGCAAAAGCAGTGTCGGGTTATAAAGAATTGGCTCAATCAGCCCCACAAGATGCAGACCAGCTGTCTCGATGTGCTGATGCAATTGCGTGACCGTAAAGGGCTGATCCTGTGCGTTGAGCAATAAATCATAAAAGCCTGCATCACCGGTCTTGTGATCGCCAATCAGGGCATTGCGCAAAAACCAATTTGTGTTGGGCAGGCTTGCGACGATTTTTTTGGCGTGAGCGAGTTTTTCTTGTGGGGGACCGTCCTCTATCAATGTCCGTAAAACCTGTTGCAGGGGGTAGACTCCGGTGCGTCCCAAAGGGGCATAGACCATCCCCCCCATGCCGCCGCCCTCATTGAGCAGCTTGGCAAGGGTCGTAAAGCCCGTTTGCGGGTTGGGCAAATGATGCAATACGCCGCAGCAATCAATATAATCGAATTTGCCATATTGAGCGGCATCCAGCAGGTTGCCCGTATGAAAAATGATGTTTTCAAGGCCGCGTATTTTCGCCCGCTCTTCCGCAATGGTGCGGGCTGTGGCGGAAAGATCAAGATAGTGGATTTCCGCTGGCAGTTTTCTTTGTGCCAATAAGCTCGCTACCATGATGGTGCTGTCGCCGGTGCCGCCCCCAGCCACCAAAATACGCGTGCCCTTGCGCCAGTCTCGGATACCCCGAAACAGATAATGGTCGATTTCTCCCGGATGGGATGGCGAGCCGATAATCAGCCGTTTTTTTTCATCAAGCGGATTGCGCTCGGGATAGGGGAGTTGCTCATATTGTTCTCGGACCGCATTCATTGAGTGGAAACCAGTTCAAAATACTCGCATAAAAGTTCCATCCTATTATCCAACACGCCTTTGCGAGTGAAAAATGCACAGTGAGTGCGTCGCCAATCGTCAAGACTCAAATCCCCTTCACCTTCAGCTTGTGCAAAGGCCGCATCTATGTGGCAAAAGCGTCGCTCCTCTAGGGTGGTTATTTTAATCACCGCTATTGCGCGACCTGCCCCATTCAACAGTTGATATAGCTGTCCTATTTTTGGCTTTACTTCCCCACCCTTTCGATAATGACAAAGAGCCGAGCAGCTCACGGTTTTTATTCCTAGAAGAATCAGCTGCGCCAATTCATCTTGCATCGACGGGTTATGGCCAAAGCGGGTGGTGGGTAAATTATTTTCAGTCCCGTTCATGATACAATCTTATAGCACAGATTACTCTATAAACGCAGAGGAAAGTGAAATTTTTCTCAGTCGACATTATCGGAATTCGGTTATGGCCGACTTACACTTGTGAGAGAATTTCGGAACTCTATTCGTGATATTTTCCTTCCGGGGCCTGCATTAGGCGGTTATCGAGATAGCGTTCGGCTGTGGCCATAAATTCTTCTTCCTTGCCGGAGAAGAAATGGTCGGCGCCTTCGATTTCGGTAAATTCCACTTTGCGCCCTTTTTGGGTGCGGGTGCGCTCGACCATGCCCCTGGTCTCTTCCGAAGAACATATCCGGTCTTGCGAGCCGTGAATGATCAGGCCCGATGACGGGCAGGGGGCCAGAAAGGTGAAATCATAATGATTGGCCGAGACCGATCCGGCCAGAAAGCCGACAATTTCCGGGCGGCGCATCAAGAGCTGCATGCCAATCCAGCCGCCAAAGGACAGTCCCGCGACCCAGACAAAAGGCGCGGTGGGGTTCAGGCCCTGAAGATAATCAAGGGCGGTGGCGGCATCGGACAGCTCGCCCTGGCCTGAATCATATTCGCCCTGGCTCATGCCGACACCGCGAAAATTGAACCGCATCACCGAAAAACCACGGCGGGCAAAGCTGTGATACATCTCGTAAACCAGCTTGTTGTTCATGGTGCCGCCAAATTGCGGATGGGGATGCAGGATCAGGGCGATGGGCGCCGCATCCTCGCGGGATTTCTGGTAGCGACCTTCAAGACGCCCGTCAGGGCCGGCAAAAATAATTTCAGGCATGGTTACTCTTTGATGCTGTTTTCAGGGTTTGGGGATCAGATGGGGTGGCGGTGAGAAAAAGGCAAGGTTTAACCGGTTTATTTAACTCGGATTTTCTCCGATTATTCTCGAAATTTGACATAATTGCTGAATTTTCTGCTATGTTTAATCTTGACCAAACTAGTCGGACTTTCTATCTCTGTCGCAGGATTGGTGTTTCGCGGAAAAACAGTGGGGCCGCTATAGCACACTTTCCCCCAAACACAACAATATCGGACACTATCAGATGAAACTCACCGCCAAAGCCCGCTATGCGGTTACAGCCATGGCCGACATCTCCTGCTTCGGGGAAGGCGGGGCTGTGGCGCTGGGGGATATTGCCGCGCGCCAACGCATTTCCCTCAGCTTTCTGGAACAGCTGTTCCGCAAATTGCGTGAGGCGGGGCTGGTTAGCTCGCAAAGGGGGGCCGGTGGCGGCTATGCGCTCATGGTCAAGCCGGAAGAAATTCGCATTGCCGATATTGTTCGCGCCGTTGATGAAAATATCATCACCACCGCCTGCTCGCCCGAAGCCCTGAAGGGTTGCACCGGCACGTCGGCCCGTTGTCTGACCCATGATTTATGGGATGAGCTTGGTCGCCATATTGATGTCTTCTTAAGCGCTATCACCTTGCAGGATATTATCGACAAACGGGTCTTGGGTCGCGCGTCCATTGGCGAGCCTTTGGCGCCCGTAAGCGCCGGAGGGCAAAAATGACCCGGCTCTATCTCGACCATAATGCCACCAGCCCCATGAAGCCTGAGGTCAAGCAAGCGATGATCAAGGCGCTTGATCTTGGCAATCCGTCTTCGGTGCATAAAAGCGGCCGCATGGCCAAGGCGGCCATGGAGCAGGCGCGGGCTGATTTGTGTGCGGCACTTGATGCGCCGGAAAATGCCTGCACCTTTACCGGCGGTGGCACCGAAGCGATCAATATGGCCCTGTGGGGGATGGTAAAGCGCGACAAAGACCCGGTGCGCCATCTTCTCGTCAGCGCCATTGAGCATGATGCGATGATCAATACCGCCCGGGCGATTGAGCAGGCGGGATTGGCGAAGCTGGAATTTATTCCGGTGGATGGTGCGGGGCTGGTTGATCGCTCATGGCTTGTCGCCCGTGCCAAAACCTTGCAAAGCGAGGGCGTTACTTTTCTTGCCAGCATCATGCTGGCCAATAATGAAACCGGGGTGGTGCAGGATATTGAAGCCATGGCGCCAATGATTTTCAGCCATGGCGGGTTTTTGCTGGTGGATGCGGCGCAGGCCATTGGCAAAATGCCGCTATCGTTTCATCGCCTGCAAGCGGATCTGATGATTGTGGTTGCCCATAAATTTGCCGGACCCAAGGGCGTTGGTGCATTGCTGGTAAAGCCGGGTCTGGTGCTCGCGCCTTTGATGCAAGGAGGCGGGCAGGAAATGGGCCTGCGGCCGGGCACGCAAAATATTGCCGGCATTGTTGCCATGGGCGCAGCGGCCAAAGCGATTGATCTTGGACAGGCAGAGGCTTTGCAGGCTTTGCGCGATGACATTGAAGACGGGCTTTGCCGCATTGCCGATATTAAAATCTGGAGCAAAAATGCCCCGCGTCTTGGCAATACATTATGCTTTTCGGCTCCGGGCTTTGCCGCCGATGTGCAGGTGATGGCGCTCGATCTGGAAGGCATTGAAATTTCATCCGGCTCCGCTTGTTCTTCCGGCAAGGTGAAAAAATCCCATGTCCTGCAAGCCATGGGCGCTGATAGCGAACAGGCAGGCAGCGCCATTCGCGTCTCCCTTGGTTGGGACACGCCGGACACCGCACCACAGAAATTTTTGCAAGGCTGGAAAAAAGCCCATGCCCGCGCCCGCAAAACCCGCGCCGCTTAAAAGAAGAAGAAAAAAATGACCGACGTCAAACAAGGCATAGCAAAAGAAACCGTTGAGACCGCCAAGGCGCTGGAGACCTATAAATATGGTTTCTCCACCGATATTGAATCGGAAAAAGCCCCTAAGGGATTAAACGCAGACACCATTCGCTATATTTCCGCCAAAAAGGAAGAGCCCCGATGGATGCTGGACTGGCGGCTGGAAGCGTTCAAGCGCTGGCAAACCATGAGCGAACCGCGCTGGGCGCATCTTACCTATCCGGAAATCGACTATCAGGACGCCTATTATTATGCGGAGCCAAAATCCGGCGCAAAATATGCCAGCATTGATGATGTGCCGGAAGAAATTTTGAAAGATTTTGAAAAGCTCGGCATTCCCTTGCGTGAGGCGGAAGTTTTATTGGGCGTGGAAGGGGCTGCCAGCAGCGCCGCCGAGGCGCGGACCAGTCCTGACAATAATCAGGCAGACAGGCCCAAAGTCGCTGTGGATGCCGTGTTCGACTCTGTTTCCGTGGCCACGACCTTTCAGGCCGAGCTTAAAAAAGCCGGTGTGATTTTCATGTCCATTTCCGAAGCCATTCGTGAATACCCGGAATTGGTAAAAAAATATTTGGGCTCGGTGGTGCCAGTGTCGGATAATTTCTTCGCCACCTTGAACTCGGCTGTATTTTCCGATGGCACATTTGTCTATGTGCCGGAAGGGGTGCGCTGCCCCATGGAGCTGTCCACCTATTTTCGTATCAATGAGGCCAATACCGGCCAGTTTGAGCGCACGCTGATCATTGCCGAAAAGGGCTCTTATGTATCTTATCTTGAAGGCTGCACTGCGCCCATGCGCGACGAAAACCAGTTGCATGCGGCGGTGGTGGAATTGGTGATATTGGAAGACGCGGAGATTAAATATTCCACCGTGCAGAAC
>JALSJA010000032.1 GCA_026989615.1 Parvularculaceae bacterium
ATCACCGAGCGCGGCGCCAGCTTTGGCTATAACACGCTGGTCACAGATTTTCGCGGCATCCCGACCATGGCGAGAGACACCGGCGCGCCAATCATCTTTGACGCCACCCACTCGGTCCAACAACCGGGCGGCAAAGGCGCAACCTCCGGCGGACAAAGAGAAATGGTCCCAACGCTGGCCCGCGCCGCCATGGCCGTAGGCGTAGCCGGCATATTTGCCGAAACCCACCAAGACCCGAACAAAGCCCCATCCGACGGCCCGAATATGATACCGCTTAATCTGCTGGAGCTATTTCTGACCGAGTTGAAAGAGATTGATGCGCTGGCAAAGGGGCGAAAATCGCTGCATTTCTTTTCGGAGTAGGGGCGAGCCTATATCGTAAGGTGGATTAGAGCACTTCTGCGAAAAGTGGGCCCTTCGACAAGCTCAGGATGAGGCCGGTTTTCGGATAAGAAGTGCTCAAAAACAAAGGCTTAGAGCCCGGTTTTTATTCCATCAAAACCGAGAAGGCTCTAATGCCCCCTACGCACCTTATGAATCTATCTTCTACCCCGGAACCTTATTGATCGGCGCGTCTGAAATATCTTCGATGGAATCAATTGGCGGGGTGCGTTTTTCTTCTTGCGTCCATATCTCGCGCCATTTTTCTTTACGCAAGGCTACGTTCTGGCGGATGTCGTCATAGAACATATTATAGGTGAGGGGGGCCCATTTTTTGCCGAGATATTTGGGGCGGCGTAGATAACGCTTTGAGGTTTTGCCGAGTAGCGCAATGCCGTTTTCGCAGGTCACTGAAATATTGTTTTTGATAATCGCCGGCTCGTCTTCATAGCGCAAGCCCGTGGCTGATGCCGCGCCGTCATGTTCACTGGCCGGGGCCACGCCGTCAATTTTCCAGTTCAGGGGATTGGTGCATAGAAGCGGGCGACCTTTGGAGATATCGAGCTCACGGGCCGTGTCAAACACCAGCGAGCTATTGCGCAGGCGTTCAATTTCAGAACCAAATTCCGGCGCATAGCTGGTCCATGAAATAACGCAGCGAATATCGTCAGGAGCAGCACAGGGCGGGGTTTTGGCCAGTTCGTCTTCAAACATATCGAGCGGCGTTGCATGGTCGATAATATAGGCAACCACCAAGCGCCGACGCAGCAATTCCTCCTGCTGGAAATAATCCATCAGCAGGCCCTGCACATGCAGCCCCCCCTGACCATAACCAACAAGAATAATCGGCATGTCATCGGGCACGCTTTCCAGAAAGACCTCAAACGCCCGGCGCACATCCCGATAGGCGGTCAGACGCGCCGCGCGGCCCTGATATTTAGACGTGAAAAGGCCATAAAGCGTAGCCTGTCGATAGCGCGGGGCAAACACCGCCTGCATGGCGCGAAACGGGCCAGCCTCATTGGGTACGGAAATACGCGATAAGAGCGAGCCCGACTTCTTGTCGAGAATCGGCGCATTCCAATGCGCGGCACTGCGATAGGTGGTGGAATGGACGTAAAAGACCGCCGCTTCTGCCCCCTCCAGATTTTGCGGAAATAGTAGCCAGCTTGACGGGCGCCCATAATCAGGCGCTGGCGGCGGGGTATAGGTGTCATAAGGCTCCCGGGGGTTTATTAAAAATCTGGCAATATTATCCTGTGCCAGAAAGGCCGCCAGCGCAAAAAGCCCGAGAAAGCCAATCACTGCCCCGGCAAAGATCCATTTGACACCCAATTTCACCACAAATCCCCGATATTTCTGGTTTCCGATCATAGGCCAAAAGAGAACATTTTTCGCGGCTTTCGACAAGCTTCAAGAAGGCTTCATAAAACGCCTTCATTACCTTTGCGCAACCCCCTGTAATTTCTAAAAAATCACTCTATTATATGCATCGAAACACCAGACAGAGAAAATCCACAAAGTGACCCAGCCGGACCCTCAAAAGAAAAACCACAATGAGCCGCAAGCTGCCGGATTGCCAAAGCCCGGCTTTCTGGCGACCATCCGCAATAATTTCTTTGCGGGCATCGTTGTCGCCGCGCCGATCATCATCACCGGCTCGGTCATTGTCTGGCTAATCACCGGTCCCATGGCCTCGCTGGATACTTTCGTTCAGCACTGGATTCCCGATCGCTTCAAGCCCGAGGTCAATCTCGACTTTTACATCCCCGGTTTTGGGGTGCTGGTGGCGATCGTCGGGCTCATTCTGCTGGGCACATTTGCCAAGAACTTCTTTGGCCGCGCCATGATCCGGGTCGGCGAGCGGTTTCTCGATTCCATGCCGGTGGTGCGCAATCTTTATGGCTTCCTGAAAAATGTCTTTGAAATGGCCCTGCAACAGACCGACCGCTCGTTCAAGGAAATGGTGCTGGTGGAATATCCCAAAAAGGACACTTGGGTACTCGGCTTTGTGGTCACCGATACCAAAGGTGAGATTGCCCATCATCTGGCTGAAGAAGACGAAGACCTGATCAGCATTTTCGTGCCAACCACCCCAAATCCGACCTCAGGCTTTTTGCTATTTGTCCCGCGCGCCGATACCAAGCCGCTTGAAATGACCGTGGAAGAGGGGGCCAAGGTCATTTTCTCTGCCGGGCTGGTCACACCGGATTTTGATCCCGCCACCAATGCGGAGCAGAAAAAAATGAGTGTGGAAGAGGCCAGCGATAAGGAAAAGCGCCCCGGCCTGTTTTCTGGCTGGACCAGACGCAGCAAATAGGGCCTCACCCCCTATGCCTTAAAATTGGCTGGCCATTGCCCAAATAGCGATAGACCTGCCATGACTTCCAATCGAGATAAAGCCGGTGGCAAATGCCAAAAAGCAAGGTCAGAATTACCAGCAAATAACAAATATTGACCCAGAAACTATGCCACCACTGACCGAGCAGCCCAAAAAGGGGCTGAAAATGGGAAGGCAGCATGATGGCTTCGAAAAATATCGCCACAAAGGCCCATAGATTGGGGTCATATGCCTTACCCCTATTGAGCTGGATCAATATCAAAAATGACCCAAAATTCAAAAGGGCATAGGTAATACGATAAGTTTCATAAGATGATTTTGTAACCGCAAAGATTACAAACATGGATATCAACCATTGCCCCAAAACAACCACCGCCATGGCAATCATGCGCTTGTCGCGGGCAAACAGGCTGGCAAGGAAAGTTATTGAGACAAGCGTGCCAAAGGCATAGCTCACCCAAGCACCGGACAGGAATTCGATCATAGCGCGAAATTAGCAGAATGGGTCAGATAATCAATTACCGGTTGAAAATACTGACAAAATTTGTATCCCCTCACATATTGGTGTAGAATGTAATTTGCCTCATATCCTTATTTGATCTAAGGCGATCACCTATTATGGGGCAAGCTCTTCGGGGGGAGAGCCATTATGTGTGAAGAGTTGAGAGATTCGGCTATTGCTTTACTCTTGGTAACTTAAAATGGGACGTTATAGGTAGTAGGCTGCATGCTATTTCAGGCTCTGGAAACCGCTAACGTCGTTGGGAGAGGTGGGTGAAAGCCCTTTAAAGGTTCATGTTTCTAGCAGACAGCTTCCTGGCAGAGCTTCGCGCCTGCCAGTCTAAAGAGGCACTAAAAGAATTGATCCAGCGGGAATTGCATGACCTGTTCAAGGTTGCGTGCATATTTCTGGCACCGCGTCTCAATCCCGGCACCGCCCAGTTTCGCAAACAAATGCTCTATACTGGCGACCCCGAATTCATGGATTTGTGGATGGAACGCCGCCTCTATGTCCATGACCCGCTCTATCTGTGCTCGCTGAAACTATACAAACCATTTTATTTTCACGATATTCTGAAAGTTGTCGACAAGCCACCTCCGGTGCGCCGCCTGATTACCATACGCGAAAAATTTGGCCGCAATGAGGGCTATATATACCCCCTGCATGGTGGCGCTTTGTCCATGGCCGGACCCAATCGATTGGATTTAAGCGCCGATGCATTGCGGGTTTTGGACCATATCGCCCAGCCATTGCTCGATCATTGTCTTGCCCTGACCAGAAGCAAAAAACCCACCTTGCACCTGACCCCGAAATTACTGGAGTTTTTATATTTCATCGACGCCCATATCGAAGCCAATTCCGCCTGTAATTTGCGCGAGAAAACCTGTCAGCATATGGGCATAACCCCGCGCACCTATTACGATTACTGGCAAAGGCTCCAAACCTCGCTTGGGGTGGAATCGCAAACTGCCGCCATGCTAGTTGCAAGGCGGACCGACCTGCTGCCCGGCGGATAGGTCTGACCTCACGCCTTTTCTATCGCGCCATCGGCAAATTACCGTAATATTACAGTATCGACTCGTGCACGCTGCTTGTTAACTTCCCGATATGGGAGATGGAGTATGCACTTACCAATATCGAAAAGTGAGGAAAGGTCGAAAATTTCAGCCCGGTTCCGGGTGTCGGCCCAATTTAGAGAGGCATGGCATCGCTATCTGGCGACCAAACGCCCCCGTCACGAACAGGAAGAGATTTTTGAACGCTATCTTGATCGCCTCAATTTCGGCTTTGTCCAGCGCGAAAGGGTGAAAACGTCATAAATATACATCCATCAGTCAGCGCCTGTAGTGGTAAAATGGTTCCCTTTTATAAGCTTCTATTGGGATTCTCGGGCATGTCGCAGCGCGAGGCTGCAAGCTTTCACGAGGTCAGTCTCGACAGTATCAAGAACTGGTGCACGGAGCGCTCCAACCCTCCAGCACGGGTCATTGAGGAATTGCGCCAGCTAAACCAGCAAATGATGAAATGCGCTCTGGAGTTTGAAAAACAGCTTTCGCAATCAGCGCATAATGACGAGATCGATATTGGCGATTGCGCCAAACATGCCGCCAGAAATCGTCAGCAATGGCCCTGCCAGTCGGTTGAAAACAGGGTGATAGCACTGGCCGTCTCGCTGGCGGATACTTATGGACAAGAAGATAAATTCTTCACCTTCCGACCATTGGTAATGGATTAGGGGCTGGCCCGCCACAAAAGACATTATGGCTTTTGCAACAAAATAGTTTTGTCTTATTTTGTAATGTAATCCTGTTTGCCAAAACTCCCCGCCAACCCCTTGCCGTCCAAAACAAATTGCATAAACTTTGTCGCGAGAGACAGAGCCTGAATATTCCTGCAAAGGGGAGGATTGGTCATGACCCATAACATCCGCCGCAATATTACCATAGCGGCTGCCTTGTTTTTTATCCTGCTGATTGCGCTTTTTGTCTGGCTGCAAAAATCCCCCCTGAAAACCATGACCATGCCGCAATTACTGGCGTCCTATCAGGACGAATTGCAATTGCCGGGACCAACAATAGCACAGGCCGCAACCCATCTTGAAAATGCTGAAGCTGCCTATCATTTTGTCCGCGACGATATTGCGCTGGCCTCTTATGGTGGGCGCCAGCAATCCCCTGAAGATGTTTTACAAACCCGTTTTGCCAATCTGCCGGACAAAGCCGCTTTGCTGGCCGAATTGCTGCAAGCCCAAGGCTGGGAAACAAAGCTTCTATCTGCCAGTGGCTATTATGAGCCATCCCCGATTACACGGAGCAAGAAGCCCCGGAAAAGCAAAATTCTTCGTGAAATTTTACGACGGCTCGATATTGACCAAAAGACCTATCAGGCAGATTGGCAAAATTTGATGAGCCAGAGCCAAGACTGGCTTACAGCCCAAAATGAACAAACCGAAACCGCATTTGATACACTCAAGGAATTGATTGGCTATTCGGAAAGCTATGCCCAATCCGGCTCTGGCCCAAATTACGGAGACCGCCTATTTGTGCGGGCTGAAAAAGACGACAAAACAAAACTATTCAACCTGATCACGACAGAGGACATACCGGAAGAGGATCTTTATAATTATGATTTACCCGAGCGGCACAGTCCGGTCATTGAATTGCGCCTGCGCCATAAGGACGGGCTCGAACAGACCCTGTTGCGCCATCAGCAGCCGATAGCCAATCACCAATTCATCATCCGCTTTCTGCCCACTATTGCCCCCCTTGAACGGCTGGCCGGACCCGCAGAGCCGCAGACAATCCGCAATTGGACACCTGTTTTTATATATGATGGCATCATTAGCAGCGGCATAGCTTTTAGTCTTGATGGGGATACCCCCAGCCTTGACGATAGCCCGCCAATAATGGATC
>JALSJA010000033.1 GCA_026989615.1 Parvularculaceae bacterium
ATTCATCAAAACCTCCTATAAAAGGAAGCTTGAATCACAGTTCATCCAATTTGTGAATCCTGATACTCAACAAACCCTAGAGCGTTTCCAGGATAAGTGGATACCGGTTATCCGTCCGGAAACGCGTTAAAACAAAGACTTAGAGCCCGGTTTTGATTCCATCAAAACCGAAAAGGCTCTAATTGTCTTGCTTGACAGCAATGAAACCGCCACTTCCATAGGCATCGCCATTGCCAAAAACAAAGGTGCCCCCGACTTCATCGGCGGCCAGACCGAAAAAAGCGCCCTCAAACTGGCCGACCATTGTATCATCGCTATCGCTGGTAAAATCGCCAAAGAAGGTGTCATTTGTAATTTCGCCCGTACCGGTGAAAGTGTCATAGGGCAGGAACACCGTTTGCCCGTCAATACCAACCTCGCCGACTTCTGCGATATAGGTAAAATCCAGCTGGCGGGTCAGGAAGTCCATGTCAAAAGTTACACCGCCGGTTAGATAGTTGACGCGGTTTTCATTCCATAACTGACCAACAGTGGTGCCTTCATAGCGGGCAGAGCCGGTAATTGGCACATCATAGACAGGGGTGCGCTCGCCATAAACACCAACCCCATAGGTGATTTGGCCGGGAACGGTTTCATCCTGCCAGGCAATCAGTGATGTGTAGAGGCTGGAAATGGCATTATTGACCAGCTTTAACTGGAAAACATCCACGCCAGCAGCCGTGCTATAGGCAAAATAATCAGAGGCCAGTATCACATCGGCGGCATTGATCAAAGAATTGAGCAAAGCCGTTGAGGCGGGGTCGCCTTGTGTGGCCAGAGAGGTGAGATAGCTGTCAACGGCTTGCGGGTTACCAAGATAGATGGCCGGGCTCAACCCGAAACGATCCGGGAAGGCGGCCATGATATAGGCCTGTACGCCATAATCCAGACCAGCCGCATTGACCGGATGGACGGTTAGCAAAGGGCCGATAGAACCGGTCAGCGTATTGCTGCCAGAGGTGACATCGAAAGTGAACGTGTCGGCGGATGCGTCATAGGTAAAGCTATTGCCGTCGCCAAAAAAGCCTCGCGTGCCTTCCGAAAACAAAAGTGCGGAAGAATTGGGATCCTGGGTCACGGTCAGGGTGACAGCGGCGACGTCGAAAACCTCGTCAACATTGCCCTCGGCGGGATGCAGATAAGATATTTCCGTCAATATGGTATTGCGCCGCGGGGCGGGGTCGCCATTGGGCAGAAGGACATCATTGGGTGTGCCTACAGAGCCACCAGAGGCGCAGGCAGACAGGGCAAGAAGGGCAGAGCCGATAGCCAATTTTTTGATAAAAGCAGACATTATAGAAAGGGCCTTTGCTAGAGAAACGGTACACTCAAGCAAAAATCATAAACAAACGGGGTGAATTATATCTTAAAGCGAAGAACTGCTCCCCCTTATTAACAAGATGTTAACGCCATTTTCGGGGTCATTGGCGGGTCTTGAGCGGGGGCTTCAAGGCATAGGGCGGCTTTTCCGGCAAAAGCCCCTGAGCCCGGCATAAAAATGTTGAAAACAGGCTTGATTCTCTTGGTCGGGGTGCTTGCAAGCCTGCCAAAGCCTGCCTATATCCCGCTTGGGTCCTGTCACAGGGCCACAAAATCAACTTGAAACAGGGGTTTACCTGCCAGATGCCTAACATGATCGGGGTTGCCGGTTGGTCGTAAAATGCTATTAACGGCGCGTTTACGAATGAACAGGTCATGAACCAAGGGATCATGGAGTTATAGGGTCTGGCGACAAGAGCCCGCTGAAGGAGAAAGAAAAAATGGCAAAGGTTATTGGTATTGACCTCGGAACAACCAATTCATGCGTCGCGGTGATGGAAGGTGCGACGCCTAAAGTTATTGAAAACGCGGAAGGTTTGCGCACCACCCCTTCGGTCGTTGCGTTTACAGATGATGATGAGCGCCTGATTGGCCAGCCGGCTGTGCGCCAAGCGGTTACCAACCCGGAAAACACATTTTTTGCTATCAAGCGCCTGATTGGTCGCCGCTTTGATGACCCGACGGTGAAAAAAGACCAGGACATGGTCCCCTATAAAATCGTCAAGGGCGATAATGGCGATGCTTGGGTCGAGTCCAAGGGGAAAAAATATTCTCCCTCGCAAATCTCTGCATTCATTTTGCAAAAAATGAAAGAAACAGCCGAATCCTATCTCGGCGAAACCGTCACCCAGGCGGTTATTACCGTGCCTGCCTATTTTAATGATGCCCAGCGTCAGGCCACCAAAGATGCCGGCAAGATTGCCGGGCTCGAGGTTTTGCGTATTATCAATGAGCCAACGGCGGCCGCGCTTGCTTATGGTCTTGAAAAAGACGGTGGCAAAACGATCGCTGTTTATGACCTTGGCGGGGGCACTTTCGATGTTTCCATTCTGGAAATTGGCGATGGCGTGTTTGAAGTGAAATCCACCAATGGAGATACTTTCCTTGGCGGGGAAGATTTCGATCTGCGGATTGTCAATTATTTTGCCGATGAATTTAAAAAGCAAAATGGCATGGATTTGCGCAATGACAAATTGGCGCTGCAACGTTTGAAAGAAGAAGCAGAGCGGGCCAAGAAAGAGCTGTCCTCTTCTGCGCAATATGAAGTTAACCTGCCTTATATTACCGCCGATGCGTCTGGTCCGAAACATCTGACCATGAAGCTGACACGGGCAAAACTGGAAGCCCTGACCGAAGATTTGGTCAAGCGCACGGTTGAGCCTTGTAAATCAGCCTTGAAAGATGCTGGCCTTACAGCGTCCGATGTCGATGAAGTGATCCTGGTTGGTGGTATGACGCGGATGCCGAAGGTTCAGGAAATTGTCAAAAATTTCTTCGGCAAAGAGCCTCATAAGGGTGTGAACCCTGACGAAGTGGTTGCCCTTGGTGCGGCCATTCAGGCAGGTGTCTTGCAGGGGGATGTCAAAGATGTCCTGTTGCTGGATGTGACACCGTTGTCGCTGGGGATTGAAACTCTGGGCGGGGTGTTTACGCGCCTGATTGATCGCAACACCACTATTCCGACCAAGAAAAGCCAGACCTTTTCAACGGCCGAGGATAATCAATCAGCGGTGACCATTCGCGTTTTCCAAGGCGAACGTGAAATGGCGGCGGATAATAAAATGCTGGGCCAGTTTGATCTGGTCGGTATTCCACCGGCCCCGCGCGGTGTGCCGCAAATTGAAGTGACTTTCGATATTGACGCCAATGGTATTGTCAATGTGTCGGCCGCCGACAAAGCGACAGGCAAGGAGCAATCCATCCGCATTCAGGCCTCGGGCGGCCTGTCCGATGCGGATATTGAAAAAATGGTCAAAGATGCCGAAGCCAATGCGGAAGCCGACAAGAAGCGTCGCGAGCAGGTCGAGGCCCGCAATCAGGGCGAGGCATTGATCCACTCGACCGAGCAAGCGCTGAAAGAGCATGGCGACAAGGTCAGCACCGATGACAAACAGCAAATTGAAGAAGAGATCGCAAATCTCAAGAAATTGCTGGAAGACGAAAATGCCGAAGGCGAAGCGCTGGCCGCTGGCGTGCAGAAACTGGCCGAGGTCTCCATGAAGCTCGGGGAGGCCATGTATAAGGCGCAAGCTGAAAGCGGTGCCGAGGCGGACGCCGCCCGTGATGCGGCTGCAGAAGCTGCCGATGATGCGGATATTGTCGATGCTGACTTTGAAGAAGTCGATGGCGACAAAAAATAAGGGTCTGGCGTAGTGATGCGTTAGACAAAACAAATATCGGTCCCGGTGCATCTTGTTGGATGTCGCCGGGACACCCACATTAAAGCCTCGCTCCCTTTTCCATAAGGGGTTTGCGGAATCTGAAGAAAACCAGTAGTGACCGAATATGGCGCAAGATTATTATTCTCTGTTGGGTGTTGCCAAAGACGCTGATGCGGTTGTCATCAAATCAGCTTTTCGCAAGCTGGCGATGAAATTTCACCCGGACCGCAATCCCGGAGACGCCGAGGCGGAAAAAAAATTCAAAGAAATCGGTGAAGCCTATGAGGTTTTGTCCGATGAGCAAAAGCGTGCCGCTTATGATCGCTATGGCCATGCGGCGTTTCAAAACGGGGCCGGGCGCGGGCCCGGTGGCGGGCATCCGGGTGGCTTTTCGGGCTCGGCCTTTTCGGATATTTTCGATGATATATTCGGCGAGTTTATGGGCGCGCAGCGCGGGGGCGGGGCAAGGCGCAATCCCGGGCGCGGCGCAGATCTGAAGCATGAAATCACCATCTCGCTTGAAGAAGCTTTTGCCGGCAAGAAAGCAAACTTCTCGTTAAACTCTTCTGAAGCCTGCGAGCCTTGTGAGGGATCGGGGGCCGAGCCCGGGTCTAAACCGATAACCTGCCAGACCTGTCATGGTGTTGGCCGTGTGCGCGCGCAACAGGGTTTTTTCACTGTTGAGCGCACCTGCCCGGCTTGTCATGGGCAGGGGCAAACCATTTCCAATCCTTGCACGGCGTGTGCCGGGCAGGGGCGCGTTCGCAAACAGCGCGTATTGGCGGTGGATATTCCGGCGGGAGTAGAAGACGGGACCCGTATCAGGCTGGCCGGGGAAGGCGAAGCCGGTGTGCGCGGTGGACCATTTGGCGACCTTTATCTCTTCGTTCATGTTCGGGATCATAATCTGTTTGAGCGCGACGGCCCTGATTTATACTGCACGGTACCGGTGCCCATGGTGACGGCCGCTTTGGGGGGCGAGATTGAAACCCCGACCATTGATGGTGGCCGGGTAAAAATAAAAATCCCTGAAGGTGCCCAGACAGGGCGCAAATTTCGTTTGCGCGGCAAAGGGATGAGCATGTTGCGACGCAAGGATCGCGGGGATATGCTGGTTGAGCTGCAGGTTGAAACGCCGTCAAAGCTTTCGCCTGAGCAAAAGGAATTACTTAAAGAATTTGCGTCAATATCCGGAGACGATACGAATAGTCATTCCAATAATTTCTTCCAGCGGGCGAAAGCCTTTTGGGAAAGCATGACCGAAGGGAAATAAGTTGATGGCCAAATCTGCGCTCATCCTCAATGGTGCCACCGGGCGGATGGGTAAGGCGATCATTTCCCTAATAGAACTATCATCCGAATGGCAAATTGCCCAAAAAATAGACCGTCATGTGCAGCTTGATTCCGGGGTCTTGATGCAGGCGGATATGGCAATGGATTTTTCAAGCCCTGAGGCCTTGATGGCACTCTTGCCCTTTTTGCAGGCCGCCAAAATTCCGCTCGTGACCGGGACAACGGGGCTGGGGGTCGAGCAACAAATACAGCTTCAGCAGGCGGCCAAAGATATTCCCATCGTGCAATCGGGCAATATGTCACCGGGGGTGACATTATTGGCAGATCTGGTCGAACAGGCGGCCAGGGCTCTCGGGCCGGATTATGATATCGAAATTCATGAAGCCCATCACCGGTATAAAAAAGATGCGCCATCGGGGACGGCCTTGATGTTGGGGGAAGCGGCGGCCAAAGGCGCCGGCATTGACCCGGATACAGGATCTGTTTTTGCCCGGCATGGCCAGACAGGGCCGCGCCAAAATGGAACCATAGGGTTTTGCGTCACCCGTGGCGGGGGTATTGTTGGTGATCATAAAGTGCAATTTATCGGTCAGGAAGAAGAGCTGGCGCTTTCCCATCGGGCGCTTGATAGAAAGCTGTTTGCCCGCGGTGCGCTCATGGCGGCCGCATGGCTAAAAGGCGCGCGCTCCGGTTTTTATAGCATGCGCGATGTGCTGGGATTAACCACCCGCTAACCATCTTTCTTAGAGTGGCTTTAAGCATCCCGCATTAAGGTTGCGCCAAATGCAGTTCTAGTTTGTGGCGTAGGTTTTTGATGTCTCTTTTAAACGGGAAAATCGGCATTGCTTTGTGCTTTGCTTTTTTGGTTATTTTCGGTGTGCGGATCATTGATAATTTCAGTCGTGCCACGCGCTTTGATCATGGTAATCTGGTTCGGGTTGAAGCGGATATGCAAAGCGATAGGGTGGCTAGTTCTGACAGGTTGGGGCGTGCCGGAGAAGGTCAGCCAAACAATCCTATTATTCAAAACAGCG
>JALSJA010000034.1 GCA_026989615.1 Parvularculaceae bacterium
CTGTGGACCGATGGCGTCGAATTGTCGGGAAAGCACTATCGGGTGTTTAGGGTGAGAATTGTGGGAATGACCAACCATTCCAAAATTGCGTATGGGCATGTGCGCTGTTCAGACAGAACCGCGCCAGAATGGCGCATAGGCAAAATAGCGCCAAAATGGCGCGTGGGCGTTATACTATTGGCAGTTACAATGACCGCCGGCTGCGCAAGCACAGCGGTTGAACAAGCCACCCTGTCGCAAATTCCTGACAGCTTTACCGAAACGGCTTCAACGGCCAGTGACAATCAGAGCGCCGAATTAACCGCAAACTGGCTAACAATCCTGCAGGATCCGGCTTTGGAAGCGCTGATTGGCGAGGCCATGGCCCATAATAACAATCTTGGCGCTGCCGCAGAGCGGTTAAAGGCCGCCAGACAGGGAGCCCATGGGGTTCGCGCCGGTCTTCTGCCTGCCATCAATGCCAATATCTCCTCGACCCGCAGCGCCAGCCCGGAACTGCCCCCTGCGGGCAATAGAAATTACAATACCGGCTATGGTTTTACCCCCAGCCTGTCTTGGGAAGCCGATATCTGGGCCCGCCTGACCGATCGCAGCCGTGCGGCCTATCTTGATGCCCGCTCCAGCGAGGCTGATTACGAAGCAGCGCGCCTGTCCATTGCCGGGGCCGTTGCCCAAGGCTGGTATGGTCTTGTCGCAGCCCGCTTGCAGCGTGAACTGGCCGAGCGTGATGTGGCCACGGGCGAAGCCAATTTGCACATTACCACAAGACGCTATGAGCGCGGTATTTCTTCACCGCTCGATGTGCGCCTGGCCCGCTCCTCGCTCGCCACCAGCCGCGCTTTATTGCTGACCCGCAAGCGCGTTGAAAAAGAATCCGCCCGCCGCCTTGAACTTTTACTGGGGCGTTATCCATCGGCAGAACTCGCCGCTGCCGAAACCCTACCGGACCTGTCCTCCCTATCCGGCGAGGATGGCAGCGTCCGCGGCATTGGCACACCGCAACAGGTTTTGACCCGGAGACCCGATTTGATCGCCGCCGAAGCCAGCATGCGCGCTGCCGGGCTCAATGCCAGCGCCGCCCGCAAGGCTCTACTCCCCACTTTGCGCCTCACCGCTTCCGGCAATGGCAGCTCCGGTAATTTTTCCGATATTTTCGATATCGACGCTATGGCCGGCACGCTTTTAACCAGCATTGCCCAACCGGTTTTCCAGGGCGGGGCCCTGCGCGCCAATGCCAAAGGGGCCGCAGCGCGGGCCCGGGCCAGTGCCTATTCCTATGCCCAAACCGTGCTTGATGCCTATTCGGAAATTGAAAACGCTTTGATGAATGAGGGCATATTGGAAGCCCGCGAAAAAGCGCTGCAGATCGCCTATGAAGAAGCGGTCGCCACCGAAGAACTGACCCAGCGCCAATATATCAATGGTACCACCAATATTTTCAATCTCATCAATGCCCAGCAAAGGCGTATATTGGCTGAGTCGCAATATATCGATTCCAAATCCGCCCGCCTGTCCAATCGCATCGGCCTTTATCTGGCCCTTGGTGGTCGTTTTTCCGTTGACGGGAAAAATAGTCAAAGCACCCCGCCCGACCAAAACAGACCGTATAATCTTTTTCGCCGCTGGTGGCTTGCAGATATTTCTGCAAGCGCAGTTGCAATCAACCGGGACAATCCTGGTTTAGGAGACACCCCATGATCCGTAAAATTCTCGTTGTTCTCGGTTCTTTCGCCGCCGTGCTTGGCATCGTCCTTATTGGCATAGCATTCATTGCCTTTACCGGCTCCATGCGCCCGAAAGTTGAAAAAATCGAACCGGTCGCGGTCCAGCCCACCGTTTTCGTGGAAATTGCCAAGCCGGAAAGCATCAATCTATCGGTGATTGCCCAAGGCGAGGTTTCGCCGGAAACAGAAATTGCCCTATCGGCACAAGTCTCCGGTAAAATTGAATCGGTGTCCAAAAATTTCAATAATGGCGGGGTTATGCGCAAAGGCGAACAGCTCGTCAAAATAGAAGATGCCGATTACCGTGTCGCCCTGGCCAGAGCCCAAGCAGGCTTGGCGCAAGCAGAGCAGGCCCTGAAAGTTGCCGAGGTCGAAGCCGATCTTGCGGCCAAGGATGCCCGTGATATTGGCGCGCAAGACAGTCAATTATCCCCGCTCGCTTTGCGCATGCCACAATTACAACAGGCCCGCGCCTCCTATCAGGCGGCCAAGGCGGATGTCGCCAATGCCGAGCTGAACCTTTCGCGCACCATTGTGCGGGCACCTTTTAACGGGCGTATTCGCCAAAAAATTGCCGATATTGGCCAATTTATCGGTCCGGGGGCACCATTGGCGCAAATTTTTTCCACCGATGTGGCATTGATAAGAGTGCCTTTGACCGATGAGGACTTCACCCGCCTCAGCCTCCCCCTCGCCTATACCGCCGATAGCAGCCCGCTTCCGGCACCCAAAGTATTGCTGAGCGCCAGCATGGGCGGGCGGGTTTTGAACTGGCAGGGGCGTGTTGTGCGCACCGATGCGGCGATTGATCCGACCACCAGACAAATCTCGGCGATTGTCGAGGTTGATGATCCTTATGGCGAAGGCGCCGATAATGGCTTTCCACTGGCCATGGGTCTTTTTGTCACCGCCGAAATACTCGGTCAGGAAATTAAAAATGCCATTGTTTTGCCGCGCATCGCCGTGCAATCGGATAATTCTGTCTATGTGGTCGATGATGAAAATATCCTGCGCAAGCAGACCGTGATAATTGCCGCATCAATTCCGCGCGGCATTGTCATCACCGAAGGCATTGAACCGGGGCAGAAAATTGTTGTCTCGCGGTTGGGTTCTGCAAAAGTCGGTGAGACGGTCATCCCGCTTGCCCCCGGTGAAACCCTGCCACCGCCAATATCTGCTGATGAAGATCAGGATCCGCCTGAAGATAACCTGGCGGCTGAAA
Source organism: Parvularculaceae bacterium (assembly GCA_026989615.1). Classification (GTDB taxonomy): domain Bacteria; phylum Pseudomonadota; class Alphaproteobacteria; order Caulobacterales; family Parvularculaceae; genus S012-90. Next base: position 2,947 of record JALSJA010000034.1, read on the forward strand.
CGGATTCTGGCAATGATTCAGGTACCAGTGGCGGCGGCGATACCAGCAGCGGAGGCGCTGCACAATGAACGGATTGATCACATGGTGGGCAAAAAACAGCGTTGCTGCCAATCTGATGATGCTGGTCATCATCGTGACCGGCGCTATTACCTATAACAAACTTGGCCGTGAAGTTTTTCCTTCGTCGAAGATCAACATGGTATCTGTGTCTGTTGCCTGGCTTGGTGCGGACCCGCAACAGGTTGAAGAGCAAATCATATTGCGAATTGAAGAAGCCGTTCAGGATGTTGATAATTTAAAAGACATTACTGCAACCGCTAGCGAGGGTTTTGCCAATCTTACCATCAGCATGAATGAGGGGGCAAATTTTACCGAATTTCTGACCGAGATTAAAAATCGCGTCGACGGGATCAGCACTTTACCAAGAGATGCGTTCCCCCCTGTTGTACGGCGCTTCAACTTTAACAATGAGATTATTTATGTAACCATTGCGGGCGATCTTGATGAGCGGGCCATGGCCAAGCTTGGGCGGGAAATGCGCGACGAAATCGCCGCCCTGCCCGGTGGCTCGCCTCTGGTCAATCTTTATGGCGCCCGCCGGGAAGAAGTTTCCATCGAAGTTTCCGAGGAAGCCTTGCGCCGTTATGGGCTGACCTTTGGCGATGTGGCCAATGCCGTTCGCGGCTCCTCCATCAATCTCTCCTCCGGTACGGTGCGTACCGAAACCGGCAATATCCAATTGGCGACGCGTAATCTTGCCAATAATGAAGAGGAATTTTCGCGTATTGTCGTACGACAAAATCTTGACGGCTCCATTGTGCGGGTTGGCGATGTGGCCAATGTGATTGATGGTTTTGTCGACAACAACGCCATAGATTCTCTTGACGGCAAAAAATCACTTCTGATTGGCGTCCAGCAGCCAGAAAATGTCAATGTCGTTACTATGTCGCAGGCTGTGCGCGACTGGCTGGAAGAACGCAAAGAGACAGTGCCTGAAGGCGTCTCCATGAGTTTGTGGTTTGATTTTTCTGAAGCCTATACCGAGCGCATGGAACTGGTCAGCTCCAATGCGCTTCTCGGCCTGGCCATGGTCGTCGTCGTTTTATTGCTTTTCCTGCGTATCGAGGTGGCTTTATGGGTCGCAGTGGGCATTGCCGTTGCGTTTATTGGATCGGTAATTTTCATGCCCATGGTTGGGGTTACCCTCAACATGCTGTCCCTGTTTGGCTTACTATTGGTGATTGGCATTGTCGTCGATGACGCATTGATTGTCGGCGAGAGCATACACCGGCAGGTCGAGCGCGGGCGCGTGGGGCTTGATGCCGCCACGGTCGGCACGCAGATCGTTCTGAAGCCGGTATTCTTTGCGGTTCTTACCACCATGATGATGTTCCTGCCGTGGATATTCCTGTCCGGCGGGGTTTCTGATTTTACCAAACACATCACCTGGACCATTATCTTTGCATTGTCCTTTTCCCTGATTGAATCCTTTTTCATCCTGCCATCGCATCTGGCCCATATGAAACCGATCAACCGTAAAAATGCTTTTTATCGCATGCAGCAGAAAATTGCCGACAGCCTGATCTGGGTTGCTGAAAATACCTATCGGCCATTTATCTCCATGGCGGTCAAGGCGCGCTATATCACCATCACCATCTTTGTCATGGCGTTTGCAATTTCCATCTCTCTGTTCCAACAGGGCTGGATCAAGTTTAACTTCATGCCAAAAGTTGAAAGCACCTTCCTGTCCCTCACCATAACCCCCCGCGAGGGCACACCATTTTCGCGCAATGAGCAGATCTATGAGATTGTCACTCAGGCTGCTGAAGGTTTGCGCACCGATCTCGAGAATGAATATGGCAAGGAGCTTATTGAAAGCGCCTGGATTAGCGCCGATGACAACAATGTTCAGGCGTGGCTAACAGTCATTGATGGCAATTATCGCGAGATTAGCATGGAACAGATCGCCGATCGCCTGCGCGAAAAAATCGGCGATATTCCCGACGCGGAAAGCATAACCGTCAATTACACCATTAATAGCGGCGGGGCGGATATTGCCTTTGGCATTGAGGGCAACGACCTTGACGAGCTACGCTTGGCCTCGGAGGAAATCAAAGCCTATCTGCGATCGGTCAATGGCACTTATGATGTGCGTGACAGTCTGCAATCAGCCAATGAGGAAATTCAGGTTAATTTGAAACCCGGCGCTGAGCGTTTTGGCATTACGCTCGCACAGGCCGCGAGCCAGGTTCGCCAGGCCTATTATGGTGAAGAAGTACAGCGCCTGCCCCGTGATGGCGATGATGTGCGGGTGATGGTGCGCTATCCAAAAGAAACCCGCGAAAGCCTCGACAGCCTGCAAAGCTTCCGCATCCGCACCGCCGATGGTCGTGAGATTCCCCTCGCCGCTGTTGTCGATATCACCTATGCCCCTTCCTATAGTCGAATCCGGCGGTTTAACCGCAAGCTTTCAACCACCATCACCGCCAATCTGCGTGAAGACATTGAAAGCGGACCGATTACAAAAGACTTTTATAATGATTTTGTGCCGCAATTTAATCAGCGCCATCCCAATGTTCAGATAGAAAACCGCGGTGACAATAAAGCGCAGGCCGAGTTCATGCAGGAATTTATGATCCTCCTGCTGGCGGCTCTGGGCGGTATGTATGTGCTGCTGGCGATCGGCTTTGGCTCTTACTGGCAACCCATCCTGATCATGACCGCGATTATCTTCGCTTTAATGGGTGCTATTTTTGGGCACTTAATAGTCGGCATTCCTTTTGCGCTGTTTTCCATTTTCGGCTGGACCGCAGCAGCCGGGGTGGCGATTAACGACAATCTCGTCCTCATCGACTATGTCAATCGATTGCGGCGCGAAGGCGTCGGGGCTTTCGCTGCTTTGGTTGAAGCCGGTACAACACGGTTCCGGCCCATCCTGCTGACATCTGTCACCACTTTTGTTGGTCTGGTGCCGATTTTGATGGAAGACTCGATCAACGCCAGATTTCTTGAGCCTATGATCGTCGCTCTCGCCTTCGGGGTGTTGTTTGCCCTGTTCGTCTCGCTGATTTTTGTTCCTGCCCTCT
>JALSJA010000035.1 GCA_026989615.1 Parvularculaceae bacterium
CTCCCCCAGCATTGCCAGAGAGGGACATTCAAGAAAAATCCGCGCCGTGCAGGTGCGGCAAATCTGATGGTCGAGGCGCTGGGTAATCTCGTAAATCGCTTCGTTCTTTTTGAAGAAAAGATTTTCCTCGCCAAACTCTTCGGCAAAGCCCGAGCGTTTCAGATAATCGCAAACATTGGGTTTGACCCCGCAAAAATAAAGCCCGCCGCCCATTTTGCGCAAACGATCCGCCATTTGCACAATCATTTCCGCCCCGGCCATATCGATGAAGTTAATCCCCGACCCCAGAACAAGAATATGTTTATAGCCTTCCTTGTCGGAAATATCCCGCAGCTTTTGCTGAATATAATTCAGCGAGCCAAAATAAATCGACATATCCACCCGAATGATTTTGAGCTGCGGACATTCGGTCAAATCCTTGTCGGTGACATCGCCCATACGGTTTTTCGGATCTGCATGGACGGGAGCCATGGCAACGATTTCCGGGGTCGATGTGCGCATCAAAAACAGCGACAGCGACAACAACACGCCCGCATAAATGGCAAATTCCAGTTCCAGAAACAAGGTCGACAGAAATGTCACCACCAGCACCGCAGTTTCCCGTTTGGAAATACGAAAAACTTTCATGATATGGTGTGGATTGATGAGATTATAGGCAACCAGCAAAATAACCGCCCCCATGGCCGGCACCGGCAGATAAGAAGCCAGAGGCGCGGCCACCAGCACAATCACCACCAATATCAGCGCCGCAAAAATCGCCGACATGGGCGTTTTTGCCCCGGCATCATAATTGACCCCGGAACGGGTAAAAGAGCCGGACCCCGCATAGGAAGAAAAGAAACTGCCAACCATATTGGACAGGCCCTGCCCGATAAATTCCTGATCGCCATTGATCATCTGCTGGGATTTGGTGGCGATAGAGCGGGAAATAGAGACCGCTTCAATCAGCCCGAGCAAGGCAATCGCCAAAGCTTCCGGTGCAATATCGGCCATCACCCCAAAGGGCAGCATCGGATTGGATATAGGGGGCAATGCCGCCGGAATACTCGGCACCATCATCACCCCCTTGGCCGCCCCGTCAATAGCAATGCAAACCAGCGAGCCCACCACCATGGCAATCAGCAAATGCGGCGCTCTTGGCATCAGCCATTTGGAAATAATCGCCGCCGCCAATGTCACCACGGCAATGCCAATCGCATATGGATTGGCTTCCGGCAAATGCGCATAAAGCTGTTGCAGTTTTTCAACCAGCCCATGGGGGTGATCAAGCTCAACCCCCAGCACCGCCTGAAACTGGCTGGCGGCAATCAAAATCGCCGCGCCGGTGGTAAACCCCACCACCACATTATGAGAGACAAAATTGATAATCCGCCCAAGACGGAATATGCCGAACAAAAGCTGATAGACCCCGGCAATGAAAGTCAGCGCCAGCGCAAAGCGGACAAATTCCTCACTGCCCGGTGCCGCATGGCGGGAAACCGTGGCAAAAATGATAATCGAAATCGCTGTTGTCGGCCCTGACACCAGATGTCGCGAGGAGCCGAACAGAGCCGCAATAATCGGCGTGATCATTGCCGTATACAGCCCGTATTCCGGCGGCAATCCGGCAATCGCCGCAAAAGCAATGGATTGCGGCAGCACAATCACCGCCCCGGTCAACCCGGCGATCAAGTCGTCCTGCAAGGTAGCGCGGGTGACCGTCGGCATCCACCTGACAAACGGAAAGACTTTCTCTAACAAGGCCATTGGCGGCGCTTTCACGGGTTCAAAATAGAAATTTACTTGCGCGTGTTTGCACCATCAGGAAAGGGCGAAAGAAGAAGCGCCAGTAGCGTCGGACTCTATTTGCGATAGTCGCACCTGCTTCGCATATAAGAGAGCGCTTATACAATCAAGACAGATGCTGCGGTTTTCGGCCCTGCGCCAATAATTTCCCCCGCCCGCGTTGCTCTAAAGCCCCAAATCCCGCCACATGGCATCCACCGCTTTGATGGTTTCATCATCCATGGCCAGTTTCTGCCCCCATTCGCGTTTGGTTTCCGGCGGCAATTTGTCGGTGGCATCAAGGCCGATTTTCGACCCCAGACCTGATTCGGGGCTGGCAAAATCGAGATAATCAATCGGGGTGTTTTCTATCAGCGTAATATCCCGGGCCGGATCCATTTTGGTGGAGATCGCCCACATCACATCTTTCCAGTCGCGGGCATTCACATCATCATCCACCACAATCAGCCATTTGGTATACATGAACTGGCGCAAGAAAGACCACGCCCCCATCATCACCCTTTTGGCATGGCCCGGATAGGCCTTCTTCATAGAGATAACCGCAATCCGATAGGAGCAACCTTCCGGCGGCAGCCAGAAATCGGTTATCTCCGGAAATTGTTGCTTCAGCAGCGGAATGAAAACCTCGTTCAAGGCCTCCCCCAAAATGCTCGGCTCATCGGGCGGCCTACCGGTGAAAGTGGAAAGATAGATCGGCTCGCGACGCATGGTGATAGCGCTCACGGTAAACACCGGAAACGGCTCAACCGAATTATAATAGCCGGTGTGATCTCCATAAGGCCCTTCATCGGCATAATCCTCAAGGCTTACATGCCCCTCAAGAACGATCTCCGCTTCGGCGGGCACTTTCAGGGGAATGGTTTTGCAATCCACCAGTTCAACCCCCTTGCCCCGCAACAATCCCGCAAACTGATATTCCGACAGGGTTTCCGGCACCGGCGTCACCGCCGCTAAAATCGTCCCCGGATCCGCCCCCAGAACCGCCGCCACCGGCAAAGGCTCTGATTTTGTTTCTTTCCAGCGCCGATGATGCTGGGCCCCGCCGCGATGCTTGAGCCAGCGCATAATGGTTTTGTTTTTGGCCAATCGCTGCATCCGGTAAATGCCGAGATTGAAATCATCTTCCCGCTCACTACTCGGCCCTTTGGAAACCACCAAAGGCCAGGTGATGAGCGGCGCAGGCTCCCCCGGCCAGCAGGTCTGGATCGGCAGCGCATTCAAATCAATATCATCCCCCTGCAGTACCACTTCCTGACAGGGTGCGGTGCCGAATTTATGCTGGCTCGGCTTCATGGACAAAACCTGCTTGGCCATGGGCAAAAGCCCCATGGCCTCACGCAGGCCCGCAGGAGGCTCGGGCTGGCGCAAAAAGGCAAGGCTCTCGCCAACTTCGCGCATATCTTCAGCCTTGGAGCGGGCAATACCCCCCATGGTCACCGCCATGGCCACACGCTTTACCGTGCCAAACAAATTCACCAATACCGGCATGGGCGATGCCTGCCCGTTTTCCATGACCGGATTTTCAAACAACACCGCAGGCCCACCCTTGGCCAGCAACCGGGTTTGAATTTCGGTCATTTCCAGCTTGGTTGAAACCGGATGCGAGACCCGCACCAATTCCCCTTGCGCCTCCAGATGGTCGATAAAATCCCGCAAGGATTTATAAGGTGCAGTTTTACCGCTTTGATCACTATCAGCCATGGGCATTTTTTCCAGTTTTCGGGCTTCGGCACTGATTTGCATGCCGCGCTTCATAATGAGGTTATGGCCCTAACGGCATGAAATGCCAAGCTTTCCCCAAATTTGACAGCCCCCTCAACAATGGCCAATCTTGACGGCCAACCAAGGGGTAAAGAGGGGGTAATCCAAATGTATGACAGTCAATATCAGCAGCAGCCCCCAAAAAACAGGTTTCGCCGCTACCGACCGCTCATCCTTTTCATCATTGTTGTTGCGATTATTTTTATTGCCGAAGAATATTATACACCGCCAGACCAAGAAGAGATAAGCTTTGCCGAAGGCATGGCAGGCGATGTCTCCGAAATCAATTGCCCCTTTCCCCTCGATGGCGACACCCATGTTACCTGCTATCGGCTAATAACCGAACAAAACCACGCCGCCCCCGATGGCAATTTGATTTCCATATTGGCGGTAAAAATAGACCCCTTCCCCCAAGAGGGAGAAGAAGCCCCGAAACCACAACACCCCGACCCTTTTTTATATCTTGAAGGCGGCCCCGGCTATGGGGCCATTTATGGCGATCCGGGAGATTTCGGCAAAGAGGGCGTGATGCGCGAATTTTACGCCCCTGTTTTGCAAACCGGCCGCGCGCTGATTGCCGTCGATACAAGGGGGCTTGGTTTTTCGCGCCCTGCCCTTGATTGTCCCGCTTCGGCCAAGGCGTCCTGGCAATGGCTGACAGAGCCGCCGGAAAACCGCGATGATGAAAAAGCTCTGGCAGAAAATCGCGCCTGCCTACAGCATTTGCAGAATGCCGGTATTGACTTTACCCAATATAATTCCGCTGCCACTGCCAAAGACCTCGCCCTGTTACGCAAAGGGCTCGGCATTGAACAATGGAATATTTACGGGGTCTCTTACGGCGCGCAAACCGCCCTGCAACTCCTGCGTCATGACCGCGAAGGCGTGCGCCGGGTGATCTTTGACAGCCCTTCTTACGCCCATGTCACCCCGTGGCAGGATGATGAAGCTGCCTTTATTCGTATCCTTGAACAGCTCGACGATTATTGCGCCGAAAACAAGGTGGGCGATGATGAAACCTATTGTCCGGCAATAGAAGCGCAGGAAACAGTAACCGAACGCCTTGACCGCATGCTTGCAAAGCTGCGCGATGAACCGATAATTTTACGCAGCCTGTCGCTAAACCCCCCTATCTATCTGACCGACCGCGAAGCTTTTTCCCTGCTGCATATTTCTCTATATTCCGAAACCGGCTTTGAGGATTTTTTATGGGATTTGGAGGATTTTGCCAATTTTGAGAATGGCATAATGTCCAGCTTCTCCGATCTTGCCGCCTATTGGCGTGAAGTCCTTCACTATAATTATTTCGACCCGCTGGCTTTCTGGGTCGTTCAATACACAACCTCATGCGTGGAAATGAATTATGACGCCGAAGGACCGCAAACCGCCTATGTCTATTCACCGGAGGAAATAGATTTCAGTCGCAAGATTTGCCACGAGATGGGCCTTTCTTTCAATGGCGAAAACATCAATGCCCGCGCATTTTCCGGTGTGCCCAGCCTCACCCTTTCCGGCCATCGCGATGTCATCACCCCGCCCGATTATGGCCGCCAGCTGGCCGAAGATATGGACGGGCTGTGGCTGCTGAAACTGGAGGGCGCCCACGGTCTTGCTTTTGCGAACGGTGCAGACTGCGTTCAGAATGTCATGGCCAATTTTCTCGATGATGCCGGTAAAACCGAAAGAACCGAATGCCTGAACGAAAATGCCAATCTTGAAATGACGGCAAACTGATTCGCTAAAATTTAATCTATCCTTGAGTCAGGTACCATAAACAGGGTTGATTACCGTGAAAACTGCTTCAAAAAGGCCCCACGGGTCTTTCCTCCCGTGAATCTGCCCTTTGCCATGATGTAGCCACATCACAATCATGAAAAAATCGCTTTAACCTCTTATTGGTGGGCTTGCGGTAGATTGATTTTTGAACCATCTTCGCTAAGGTTGTTTTATATTATAACACCTTCATAACCGAAGAAACACGGGAGATTGGGCGTAATGCTGTCAATCTGGCACCAAATTATGGGCGGAACGCTGGTCTTGGCTGGCATTATAGTATTGCCCATGCCATTGCCCTTTGGTCTACCCATGCTGGCCATCGGCCTTTCCCTTCTCGCCCCCTATCTACCCCCGGTTCAGGCTTTGGTGCGCTATCTTCGCAAGCGCAGCAAACCCCTCAACAATCAAATGGTCAAATGGCGCGATCGCGCCCCGCCAGTGATCCAGAAAACCATCGACAAAACCAAGCCTTGATATCGCTCACGGGGCATTTTTGTTGGTTACGCACACTGCTGTTCCCGCCCTTCAGGCGGGGCAGTGCGCGCGGTGCATGGGCACCGGGGTTGCGGTCGCAACCCTTGGGTTTTTTCTTTGTTGGTTACGCACACTGCTGTTCCCGCCCTTCAGGCGGGGCAGTGCGCGCGGTGCATGGGCACCGGGGTTGCAGCCTGCCCCCGCAAAAGCGAGGGTCGCAACCCTTGAATTCTCA
>JALSJA010000036.1 GCA_026989615.1 Parvularculaceae bacterium
GGGCAAAGGCCTTTTCATTTGGCAAGCTTCTTTTGGGCAGATTTCAGGCGGCACGAATCGAGGGATTGGCGGGAGGCGTCATGGGCAATAGATCACTCAGCGCCCAGACCAGCGCGTCCAGACGATCAGGGCTTTTTTCATTGGCCACGCCCCGATAGCGGGTCATCTCGTCTTCCAGTTCCGGAAACGCCCCCACATGGCGCACCAGCCCGCGCTCATAAAGTGCCATTACCGGCTCGGCGCGCAGGATTTTTCCCCGCGTCGCATGAACCTTTTTTACCGGCACATTGGCGTTGATCTGACGCAACAGGGTTTCCACCAGATCACCCCCCTGATTGACCTCGACAACAATACGATCGACCCGATGGCGCTCGCAGACGCGGACGACATGACGCGCCCATTGCAAAGGGGTTAAACCCTGCACAGTCAAATCGGCGAGCACAAAACCTGTTGCCTGTCCGGCAATCTGCGTGCATCCGGCAAGAATAATCCCGCAAGCATCGGCCTTGGCCCCGGCGCTGACCGGCGGATCCACCGCCAGCACCATGCGCTCCAAGTCAGGGGCAGCGTCAATGCGCGCCGCTTCTATCAATCCCCAACTCCACAACGCCCCCTCCAGATCTTCAATAATCTCCCCTTCCAGCTCTTGGCGGCCAAGACGCGTGCCCCCATAAAGATCGCTTACCTCGTCAAAAAAATCAGGGGCAAGATTGGCCAGATTATCGGCCGTGCGCGAGCGCACGCTCAAGGTTGAGGGTCGCGATAAAAGCCGCTTGATAAAAGAGCTTGGTTTGGGCGTGGTCGTGACCACCTGTTTTGGATTTTTCCCAAGGCGCAAAGCCAGTTGCAGATTGCTCCACGCGGTCTCCACATAACGCCATTTGCAAATTTCATCGGCCCAGGCGGCGTCAAATTGAAAACCGCGCAGGCCATCGGGGGCCTCCGCAGAAAATATTTGCGCCACCGCGCCATTGGGCCAGACCAGCCGATGGCGCGTGGCCTCGAAATGCGGCCTGCTATCATCGGGCGCAATCGATCGCAATCCTGAAGGGCCTTCAATCATCACTTCGCGCACATCTCCATAAGTTTCACCAATCAGGGCAATATTTTGCGCCCACAAACCCTCCGCCAGTCCGCGCACCCATTCAGCGCCGGTTCTTGTCTTTCCCGCTCCGCGCCCCCCGAGCAACAACCATGTCTTCCAGTTCCGCCCCGGCGGCGGTAACTGATCCTCCCGCGCCATGATCAACCAGTCGCTCATCAGCATTTGCAGCATTTGCGGGCTCAATGTCGTCGGCAGAAGCGGCAGCCATGCCTTCGGCTGCAAGAGAAGCTGTGACGCCGGATAATCGCTCGGCAGTTTGATGCCGTAGCTGTTCAATCTGTTTCTTATCCGCCAAACCCTCGCCCACTGCGTTTGCGTCAGCGATTTGTTTGTCTGCATCACATGCTTTCCCTTGCAGGGTCATCATCTCATTGGCCAGTTTCGCTGTGCTGCTGAGCAGCCGCAGTGCTGCGGTGGCATTGGCACTTTCTATTTCTTTCGGTAATTTTTGGATAAAACTATCCAGACCGCGTCCAAGGGCTTCCACCCAGACGCGATATCGCACTGTTTCCGACATCTTCTCCATACCCAACACGCCAAGAGCGCATTTCATCCGTATCGGGATTGTTTATCCAATATCATATATTGTGAGGCCCCGATGGAAAGCATCATAGTCCTGCTTTGTCGTGCGGGGATAAGTTTGGCAAAAGGCACCGAACCCTTTGTTTTATAAACGCTGCTTTACGATACGCGTGGTTAATTCTTCTTCTGTGAACGCGTCTTCGCTGGGCAGGTCATCAGCAACCGCCATGCCCGCCCGAACAACCGTTTCACGATTACCGGAGACCAGCGGGTGCCAATGGGGTAAGTCTTTGCCTTCATGGATTAGACGATAGGCGCAGCTTTCGGGCATCCATTTCAGTTTGGCAACATTGTCCGGCGTCAGGGGAATGCAATCCTTCATGCGGTTGGCGCGATTCTCATAATCCCGGCATTTGCGGCAGCTGGCATCAAAAAGCGGGCAGGTCACATCGGTTTCCCAGATTGTGTCACTCTCGTCATCAATCAGCAATACGAGGCAGCATTTACCGCAGCCATCGCAAAGAGATTCCCATTCGGAACGGCTCATCTGGGCCAGCGATTTACACTTCCAGAAGGGTTGTTTTTCTGGCATTCTGTCTCCAAATTCCCTCAAAGCCGCGATGCGCCGAAAATTGCCATAAAGTCACCCTGTTTCGCCCGCATCTGCACCAAAAACCGTAACAATAACAGACAGACAATTTCAATTGCCAATAACAAGTCCCAAAGACAGGCACAAGTGACACAAAAGCAAAAACAACACAGAGATATCGGCAAAAAAGCCCGCCACAAAGCCAAAGGTCTTTTGCGGGCCGCCAAGCCATGGTGGGAGGATTTCTGGCGCGGTGTCGGTGTTACGCTGCATGCCCTATGGCTGGGCCTTGTCTGGCTTGGCAAGCAAATCATTCACATCATCGTCACCCCGCGCCTTTGGGTGCGCCCAAGCCTGTTTCTATCTTCCTATATTTTCATCGGGGCCTATATCCTCACCTTCGGAATTTTGCAGCTGACACGGACCTATACCCCGCCGGACGATGCCGATTTCTGGAAGGTCAATCGCCCGGCTTCGATCACCCTTCTCGATCGGGACGGAAATGAAATCGGTGTCCGCGGCAGCCATTATGGCGAGCCGGTGGCACTCGACGCATTACCCCCCTTTGTGATTGATGCTTTTATCGCTACCGAAGATCGTCGCTTTTATCGCCATCACGGCATTGACCCGCGCGGTCTTGCCCGCGCTGCCGTCACCAATATCAAGGCCGGACGCATGCGCGAAGGCGCCAGCACCATCACCCAGCAATTGGCCCGTAATCTGTTTTTATCCTCCGAGCGCTCCCTTGATCGCAAATTGCTGGAAGCCCATCTGGCCGTGTGGCTGGAAAACCGCCTCAGCAAAGATGAAATTCTGACGCTTTATCTGAACCGCATCTATCTTGGCTCCGGCGCTTATGGCATTGAGGCCGCCGCCAATTTTTATTTCAGCAAGCCAGCCAAAGCGCTGACCTTATCAGAAGCCGCTATGCTGGCCGCCCTGCCCAAAGCGCCCTCAACCCTGTCCCCGGTCAGCAATTTTGACGGGGCTTTGACGCGCTCTTGGGAAGTTCTTGACAATCTTGTAGAGGCCGATCGCATTGAGCCGCAATTCATTGCGCTTGCCAAAGCAAATCCTCCGGTTCTCGATCCAAAAATTGCCGATAATGATTTTGGCTATTTCCTTGATTATGCCCTGATAGAAGCCAAGAAAATTCTTGGTGAATTTGACCGCGATATCATCATCACCACAACCCTTGACAGCGCGCTGCAAAAAAAGGCCGAAGAAACCATCACCAAAATTCTCGATGAAGAAGCTTTGGCGCTTGGGGCCGAACAGGCCGCCCTTATTGCCTATAATGAAAAGGGCGATGTCATCGCCCTGGTGGGGGGTAAATCCTATGAGGAAAGCCAGTTCAATCGCGCCACGCAGGCCAGAAGACAGCCCGGCTCTGCCTTCAAGCCAATAGTCTATCTTGCAGCGATTGAATATGGCCTGACCCCCCGATCCCTATTCATAGACCAAGAGGTGGATGTGGATGGTTGGCAACCGACCAATTATTCCAACACCTATCAGGGGCCGGTCCGCCTCGCCGAAGCCATGGCCAAATCAATCAACACGATTGCCGTGCAAGTCACCGAAATGGTTGGCCGCGATACTATAATCGAAGCCGCCAAACGCCTTGGCATTAAAAGCCAGATGCAATCCCACCCTTCCATTGCTTTGGGCACGATGGAAGTAACCCTTGATGAACTGACCTCCGCCTATCTGCCCTTTGCCCGTCAGGGCCGGGCCGCCCAGCCTCATGTTATCGCCCAGATTATCGGCCGCGATGGCACGATGATTTATGAAATGGCAGAAGAGCCGGACCCCGAACGGATTATGACCCCCAAAACATCCAGAACCATGAACCATTTACTGTTTCAGGTCATTCATGGGGGCACCGGCAGACGCGCCAATCTTGGCCGCCGCCCCGCCGTTGGCAAAACCGGCACCACCAATGATTGGCGCGATGCGTGGTTTATCGGCTATACGGCACAGATTACAGCCGGGGTCTGGGTCGGTAATGATGAAAACACAGAAATGGATCATGTGACCGGCGGCTCCTTGCCGGCGGTAATCTGGCACGATTTCATGCTCGCCGCCCATGAGGGCCTGCCGGTAAAAGCCATTCCCGGGGCCAAACCGGCCGTGTCCGAAGCCGCCGATCAAAGGCTGGCTTCTTTTTACGGTAATCTGGAACGGGATTTTTCTGACCTTCTCTATACCGCCTATGCGCGAGACTATCCTTACCGGGATAGCGACCCATTATTTGACGATCATCATGAAACCGATCAGCCCGATCGGGTCAAAGGCCGTCCGGCCAATGAACAGGACAAGAAAAAACGTCGCCGCTGGTTTCGCTTCGGTCGCGATTAGAGCCTTTTCGGTTTTGATTCCATCAAAACCGGATAGGTTCTAGGCTTAACAAAACCTCAATAAAATATTTCATATTCAACCCTTTGGGCAAAACCTCTTTTTACCAGCCTTTGCTAGCCTGCAATCTGGGCAATGGGGGGCAAAAAGGGGCAATGAATGGCTACGAAGACATCACATCTGGATCGTCTCATCGGACTACCCGATCAGGTTGACAGCGAAGAACGGCGCAATCTGTTGCGCGACATCACCGATTCCATGGCGGCGGCCGCTGACCGCTATACCCGCAAAGAAACAGAAAATTTCGATCATTTACTGACCTTGGTCGCGCCTTTGATGGATCGGCGCTTGCGACGGGCTCTGGCTATGGCGCTGACCAAATCCAATGCGCCAAAAGAGCTGGTTCTGGCTTTGCTGAAACAGGCCGAGCCAACAGGCTTGCAGATTTTGCGTCGCTCTGCCGGGCGCAGCCTTCGCGATTTAATGGCCGATATTCGCGACAAGATTGGCCATCCGGTAGAGAGCATCAATATGCGGGACAATATTTATCCCGAAAATCGCCTGACCCTGCCGCAAGCTTTTTTGGAAGCCATATATTTGCTGATCTATCTTGAACATCGCAAGCGGTTGCAAAAAGATGTTCCCAATAAAGTGCTGGCGGTTCTGGACCGCACGGCAGCGCGTTTTCGCGACCATGTCATAAAAGAATCCATGGATGAGGGGCGCGATCATTTCATCCATGCCCGCAAGGAAGTCATGGCAAAAATTCGCATCAATGCTGTTGACGAGACTTATTTAAGCCAATTGCTTGAAACCTCCCACCGCTCGGAGTTCCTGATTGCACTTGCTCATAAGATAAATACCGATGCCGCAACCTTGCAGCGCATCCTCAATGATCAAAGCTGGGAATCCATTGCCATTGCCTGCGTTTCGGCCGGCCTATCGCGCAATTTCTTTGTCCGCTTGCTGCAATCCATGCAGCGCCGCAATAGTGATGACCATTTTGTGCTTAATCTCATTTCCCAATATGGCAAACTGGATCGTGATACCGCCGAGCGGGTCATGCGCTTTTTACGGGTCCGCATAACTGCCGTGCCCGAAGAAAGTGACGCCGATATGGAACCCGATATAGGGATTGCCTATAAGGCGAAAGACGAGCCCGTGCAGGCTGTGGCCGGTGTCGGCTTTGGCCGCGCCCGCTAGAGCACTTCCCGAAAAGTGGGAACCGGTTTTCGGATAAGAAGTGCTCAAAAACAAAGGCTTAGAGCCCGGTTTTGATTCAGTCAAAACCGAATAGGCTCTAGAGTG
>JALSJA010000037.1 GCA_026989615.1 Parvularculaceae bacterium
TCCTTGCCCCCCCCATCCTTGGCAAAGGGGTTTTCCGGCAGATCAATATCCTGATCATCACTCAACTGAATTACATCTCCTTGCCCGCCACGCTCCTTGGCAACGGTTTCGCATTCTTCCGGGATTGCCTCAAGGGCTTCCACCAGAGCTTCCTGAACTTCATGGGCATCCATTTCTGCCAAATCACTATCATTTTTTTTGCCCGGCTCGGAAGCACCCATTACATTCTCCTTGAAATCGGCTCGTTTAAAAGCCCCTTAACTGATCGCCTCAACATGGTCTACCGCCGCTTCACCATTGCCTGCCAATGATTGCCTTGCCCCACCGCGGATATAAAGCGGCTGAAAAGCAGCGGTCTGGCGAATTTCACATTCCCCGGCTTTGGCAAATTCAAGCGCGGCATTAAAGGCGCTGGCGATTAGACTTTGGGTTGGCGCGTCCACTTCCCCTTCCGGCAAAAGACTGCGCAGATCGGACCAATCGGGAATATCCCCTAAAATACGCGCCAGCCGCGCCCGGGCCTCTTCAATCTGGTACACTTTGGGCGGCTCATATTGGATGGTTGCATCAATATTGCGCACCCGGCCCGACGAATAGGCTGACAGCAAGTCATATAATTCCGCCGACCATTCGGTTTTGCGGATGACCCGCACTCCTTCGGGATTGCCACGCGGGAAATAATGAATATTGCTTTGTGGCAAATCCATTATGTCGTCAGCCGCTTTGCGCATGGCTTCAAGGCGCTGTAATTGAAATGCCAGATGAGCAGCCATTTCATCGGCACTCATCTCTTCGCCATCTTCATTTTGCGCGGGCAATAATAGCCGCGTTTTCAGAAAGGCCAGCCATGATGCCATCACCAGATAATCGGCAGCAATTTCGATTTTGCGGTTTTTCAACGCTTCAATATGTTTGAGATATTGGTTGACCAATTCAACAATGGAAATCTTGCGCAAATCAACTTTTTGTTTGCGACTCAGCTCCAGCAAAAGATCCATCGGCCCTTCATAGCCATCAAGGCTAACCACAAGGACATCTTCATCCTGTGCCATGGCACGCACCGGCGCGTCAAACGGCTCCTCGGGCGCTTCCGTATGGGGCAATTCAGGCGGATTTTCTGCACAATTACTCATGGGCAGACAATATAGGGTGTCTTTCTAAAGTGGAAGCCGGTTTTGGGAAAAAGCGCAAATTTCAGGCCCTTTCTATCCATCAAAGCGAAACCGTCAATTCCGGAAACACCGGTTCCAGCAGGCGGGCATAGTGCGCCTCTTGCCGCTCTTGGTCGAAATCAGCCTGATTCCTATCCGCCAATAGCGCCAGCGCCGCCTCGGCGCGACGCGCCGCCTTCCCCTCCAGCGCAATCGCCGCGCCGGCAATTTCCTGCATTTCCACCATATCCCCATTGCAATGAAGCAGCATGTCACAACCTGCTTTCAAGACAGCTTCGGAGCGCTCGGCAAAACTGCCTTGCAAGGCTTTCATGGACAGATCATCACTCATCAACAAACCATCAAAACCGATCTCGCCGCGAATGATCTGCGTGATTAGCTTGCCTGAAACGGTCGCAGGCGCAGTTTTGTCAATGGCCGAATAAACCACATGGGCCGTCATCGCCATGGGGGCCTGATTCAGGGCTTTGAACGGGGCAAAATCAACGGCGCGCAAATGATCAAGATCGGCATCAACAATCGGTAATTCCAGATGGCTGTCGGCCAATGCCCGGCCATGACCGGGGATATGTTTGATAATCGGCAAAGCGCCCCCGGCAATCGAGCCAGCCATCACCGCACCCCCCAATACAGCAATATCCCCGGCGCTTTTTGCCAGCGCCCTGTCGCCGATAATATCATGGGCCCCCTCATGGGGCACATCCAGAATCGGCACGCAATTTACATTGATGCCAAGACGGCCAAGATCTTCGGCCATCAGGCGGCTACCAAGAAAAGCCGCTTCTTTGCCTTTTTGCGGGCTGATTTCATACAAGGCTCCAAAGCGATCCATGGGCGGCCGCGCGCGCCAGAAAGGCGGCTTCAATCGCGCCACCCTGCCCCCCTCCTGATCAATCAGAATGGGCGCATCCTTGCGCTTTATGGTGGCGCGCAATTCTTCTGTAAGGGCCCGTATCTGTGCCGGGCTCTCGCAATTGCGCGCAAACAGGATAAACCCCCAAGGCTGCACATCCTCAAAAAACGCCCGTTCTTCGGCCGTTAATTGCACCCCCGCACAACCAAAAATTACCGCTTTCATAAACCCTGCAAATCCACTTGATTAGACCCTATTTTCGTTTTGATGCCAATCAAAACCGGGCTCCAAGCCTTTGTTTGTGCGCACTTCTCATCCGAAAACCGGCCTCACCCTGAGGAACTGCGAAGCAGAGTCTCGAAGGGCCACTTTTCGCAGAAACGCTCTAGCGCACCTTGATGAGACAATCCTGCCCGCGCTCTTTCAAGCTGGTGCAATAGGTTGCAGCGGCATCTTTGGAGGCAAAAGGTCCGATGCGAAGACGGTAATAAATCCCCTTGGCACCCAGATCGGCCCGCTGAACATCCGGCGCCTTGCTTGAGATAAATGTGCCATGCTTGGCAACCAAACGGTTATAGAAAGTCATCGCCTCGTCACGAGAACGGAACGCACCGACCTGAACCAGATGGGTCCCCGTGGTCGCCCCCGCCGCTACCGATGTGGTGGCCGGTCCCGTATTGGCAGTGGCTGTATTAGCGGGGGCCGGCGTTGGAACCGGTATAGTCGTGGCCGCAGGCTGGGTGTTGGCCGGCTCGCTGACACTGGCGGTTTCAATCGGCTCACTGGTTGCCGGCTGGCTTTCCAGCGGCTGGTTCACAACAGCTTCGGACGGGGTTTCTGGTTCATTGGCCGCAATGACGGTTTCACTTGCACCAGACGTTGAAGCAGAGACTTTCTCATCAAAGCCTTCCAGCGGATCGCGTCCGGCTTCCGCTTCCACAATCACCTCGGTCGGCACATTGCCTTCAAGGCGATCATAGACCTCGCCACGCTCGGCCGGAGCACTGGCCAGATTGCGCTCGGTACGAACCGGGCTCGGATCAGCGGCAATGGTCGGCACAGCCCCCCCTGTCGAGACGCTTTTCCTTATCCCCTGCTGATAGGCAAAAAAGACGATGGCAGAAAATAGTGCAATAACAACCAGAGCCACCAGCAAAACGGTAAAGCCGGAAATGGTTATTTCGCCGTCTTCTTCAAACTCGTCATCATATGAATCATCATATTCCTCGGCCGTTGAGATCGCACTGGAAGACATCGCGTTAAAAACTCCTTGGTTTGCCCGCTCTATAAAACCGGCAAAATTACAGTCGTGCTAACCCCAACCATTATAGCCCCAACTACCATAGCCCCAACTACCATAGCTTATGAGCCACCTGCCCCAAAACTCCCATGGGAAAGCAGCCCTTGAATCCCAAGAACGGTACACTATCAGCCTATTCGCCCTTCAACGGCAAGCCCTAAAGCAGGGCTTTTCCTATACGATTCGTTTAGACAGGGAGGGGGTAATTTCTCCCCTGTTTATGGGGCCTGCCCCTAGAGCCTAGAGCCTATCCGGTTTTGCCGGAATCAAAACGAAAATAGGCTCTAACCCCAATCATCGGCATGAAATAGCTGGTGATGCTCACGATAGGCATAGCGATCCGTCATCCCGGCAATATAATCGCAAACGATGCGATGGATATCCCCCTGATTTTCGTAAAGGGCAAACCATGCCGGAGGCAGGATTTCCGGCTCTTTCACAAATACCGTAAACAGGTCTCGAATGACCTTTTTCGCGTAAGACCGGGCACGATTGATCTTGTGATGGCGATACATGCGGGCAAAGAGAAACGCCCGTAATTCCATGACCTGCGGCTGCATCTCGGCAGAAAAGGCGACCATGGGACGGTCTGCTTCGCGTATGTCTATTGCTGATTGCGGGTTGAGCGCCCGCAATCGGCTTCTGGTCTCGCCCAGCACATCATCCACCATGCGCCCGATCATATGGGAAACCGCCTCGGCAATAATCAGATCTTCCGGAGCATCGGGAAATTCCCCGCGCACCGCCGCAATCGCCGCCCCCACAAGCGGCACATTTTTGGCCTCCTCGAGGGTAAACAATCCGGCCCGCAAGCCGTCATCCACATCGTGATTATTATAGGCAATATCATCGGCCAAGGCCGCCACCTGTGCCTCAAGACCGGGAAAGCTTTCCAGTTGCAAATCATGGCTTTTGTCATATTCGACAATCGCCATGGGCAGCGGCGCAAGGGGCTTGCCCTTTTGCGCCGCGCGCGCCTCTGCCAGAGGGCCTATCAAGGGGCCATTATGCTTGACCACCCCCTCAAGACTTTCCCATGTAAGGTTCAGCCCGTCAAAACGGGCATGGCGTCGTTCCAATTTGGTCAGCAGGCGCAAAGTCTGGGCATTATGGTCAAACCCCCCATAATCGGCCATGCAATCCTGCAACACATCCTCCCCCGTATGGCCAAAGGGCGGATGGCCAAGATCATGGGCCAGCGCCAGACATTCGGCCAGATCCTCATCCAATTGCAGCCGCCGCGCCAAAGTGCGGGCAATTTGCGCCACCTCCAGCGAATGGGTCAGGCGGGTGCGGAAATGATCGCCCTCATGATAGACAAAAACCTGCGTCTTGTGCTTCAGGCGACGAAAGGCAATGGCGTGGATTACCCGGTCCCGATCGCGCTGAAACGGGGTCCGCGAACGGCTTTCCGGCTCCGTATGGAGGCGGCCAAGACTGTCTTTGGCATGGGTCGCAAAGGGCGCGAGCGGGGCTGGATAGGCTATGGTCATAGGATTTTCTCGTCACTTGTTCCTGTTCGCTTATAGCAATTCACGCAAAACTGAAGACCTTGATATCGATAGACCTTTGCAATTCTTTGCCAGCCCCCCTATCTTAGGACCTATGAGCGATGAAATCACCCTTTCCCAAAGTGCCGCCAAGCGCATTGCCGAGATTATGGCCCATGAGCCTGCAGGCTCCATGCTGCGTATCGCCGTCAATGGCGGCGGCTGCTCGGGCTTTCAATATGATTACAAAATCGTCCAAAGCCGCGAGGCGGATGATCTGGTACTGGAGCGCGATGGCGCTGTGGTGCTGATTGACCCCGTTTCCCAGCAATATATGCAAGGGGCGGAAATTGACTTTGCCGATGAGCTGATCGGTGCTTCGTTCAAGATCAATAATCCCATGGCCAAAGCCGGTTGTGGCTGCGGCACCAGTTTTTCGATTTAGAGCACTTCTGCGAAAAGTGGGCCCTTCGAGACTCTGCTTCGCAGCTCCTCAGGATGAGGCCGGTTTTCGGATAAGAATGCTCAAAAACAAAGACTTAGATCCCCCATTAAACCAATTAAGGAGGAGGCGGAAAAACGCTTGCTGTTGCTCTTCCCCGCCCCCTTGCCTTCACAAGCGGTTCCTCTTTAACTATGGCCCGCCTGTCACCAACAAAGAAACACGCCCATGAAAATTGCCTCCTGGAATGTGAACTCCATCAATGCCCGCCTGCCGCGCATTCTCGAATGGTTCGATAGCGCCAGGCCGGATGTCTGCGTGTTGCAGGAAATCAAATGCATGGATGAAAAATTTCCCGTTGGCGCGTTTGACGAGCGCGGCCTCAACTGCGCTGTCTTCGGCCAGAAAAGCTATAATGGGGTGGCGATGATTTCGCGCTTTGCCATTGAAGATGTGGTACGCGGCCTGCCGGACTTTGAAGATGAGCAATCGCGTTATATTGAAGCCCTGATCTGCCCCGATGACGCCGAGCCTGTGCGCATTGGCGGGCTTTACCTGCCCAATGGCAACCCGGCGCCGGGGCCGAAATATGATTATAAACTTTCCTGGATA
>JALSJA010000038.1 GCA_026989615.1 Parvularculaceae bacterium
ACTCTGGCTTTTTTCAAAAGCCCGGCAACGCCCGTATTCAACCGTTTGACAATACCGTCTTTCCAGTCGCGGGTTTTGGCAAAGTCAATTTTCGGCTTGGTTACAGACATGCCAATCGGCGAAGCCGTTTCAGAATAAAGCACCGCCTTGTGAAATTCTTCCGCCGCATGGATCACCGCCTTTGAGGGAATACAACCCACATTCAAACAGCAGCCGCCCAGCTTTTTGGCTTCCACCAATACCGTATCCAAGCCCAATTGCCCGGCGCGAATGCCGGCAATATAGCCACCGGGACCACCGCCCAGCACCAAAACCTTGCAGGAAATATTTGTCATATTTTTTAGATCTCTAAATGAAAAGCGTTGCCGGATATTCAAGATAGGCGCGAATTTTCTGCACAAATTCCGCCGCATCCCAGCCATCAACCACCCGATGATCAAAGGAGGATGACAGATTCATCATCTTGCGCGGCACCACCTGCCCCTGATCATTATACATAGGTCGGGTGACAATCTTGTTGATACCCAAAATCGCAACTTCCGGATGATTGATCACCGGGGTCGTAACAATACCACCCAAGGGCCCCAGCGAAGTGATGGTGATGGTCGAGCCGGATAATTCTTCGCGTTTGGCCGAGCCGTCACGGGCCGCTTCGGCAAGACGTTTTACCGCATTGGCATTGGCCCAAAGATCATTGGCTTCGGCATGACGCACCACCGGCACAATCAAACCATTGGCCGTTTGTGTTGCGATACCCATATGCACACCACCAAAACGATAGACGATATTTTCATCATCATCATAACGCACATTCATTTGCGGATAGTCTTTGATTGCCAAAACCAGCGCCCGCATGATGAATGGCAATACGGTGAGCTTGGGCTGACCCTCGGCACGGGTTTGATTCATGTGCTGGCGCAAATCTTCCAGCGCCGTCACATCACATTCCTCCACATAGGCAAAATGCGGAATACGCCGTTTGGCATCCTGCATTTTCGCCGCAATCTTGCGGCGCAAGCCGATGACCTTAATTTCTTCAACACTGCTATTGGGTGCCAGAACATTCCCGCCGGATGCCCCCGCCACAGGTCCATTGGCAATATAATGATCAAGATCCTCATGGGTAATGCGCCCGGCCGGGCCGGAACCATGGACAAGCTGCAAATCTATGCCTTGCGCGCGCGCCCGCGAACGCACCGCCGGCGCTGCCAGAGGTTTCTCGCCCGCTTCGCGAAAATGTGGCCGCGCTGCCGCACCATTGGTTGCTTTTGCAGGAGAGGCAGCAGGCTTGGTTTCGGCTTTCGGTGCCGTTTTTGGCTTTGCCTCTTCCGCCGGTTTTGCTTCGGCGGCTTTTACGGCCGGCGCTTTGCTGGGCACAGCTTCTTCGCCGGGCTTTTCATTGCCCGCGCCATCGACTTCCAGTTTGATAATCGCCGATCCCACCGCAACGGTCTCGCCAATTTCCGGGCCAATCCACACGACTTTGCCAGCCATGGGCGCCGGAATTTCAACCGTCGCCTTGTCGGTCATTACATCGGCCAGGGTTTGATCCGGATTGACCGCATCACCGGGCTTGACATGCAAGGCAACAAATTCTGCTTCCGCCACCCCTTCACCAATATCAGGAAGTTTAATCACATGAATGCCCATGGGCTAATTCTCCATTATCTTGGTCAGCGCTTCGCCAACACGGGCGGGACCGGGGAAATAATCCCATTCCTGCGCATGGGGGTAAGGTGTATCATAGCCCGTCACCCGCAGCACTGGCGCTTCCAAATGATAGAAACATGATTCCTGTACCAGCGCGCTCAATTCCGCACCAAAGCCCGAAGTTCTGGTCGCTTCATGAATGATAACACAACGCCCGGTCTTTTTCACCGAAGCCTCGATCGCTTCCAGATCCAAAGGCACCAGCGTGCGCAGATCAATCACTTCAGCATCAATGCCGGTTTCTTCTGCCGCCGCCAAAGCCACATGAACCATGGTGCCATAGGTCAGCACGGTCACTTCGCGGCCCTCACGGGCAATCGCCGCCTTGCCAAGGGGAATGGCATAATAGCCTTCCGGCACCATGCCTTTTTCATGCTTCGACCATGGCACCACCGGGCGCTCATAATGGCCATCAAAGGGACCGTTATAAATCCGCTTGGGCTCCAGAAAAATCACCGGATCCGGGTCTTCAATCGCCGCAATCAGCAAGCCCTTGGCATCATAAGGGTTGGACGGCATAACGGTTTTCACACCAACCACATGGGTAAACAGCGCCTCGACCGACTGGCTATGGGTCTGGCCGCCAAAAATGCCGCCCCCCACCGGCATCCGCACCACTAGCGGGCAGGTAAATTCCCCATTGGAGCGATGGCGCAAACGCGCCGCTTCCGACACGATCTGGTCATAGGCCGGATACATATAATCGGCGAATTGAATTTCAACACAAGGCTTAAGCCCATAGGCCGCCATGCCCACCGCAGCGCCGACAATACCGCTTTCGGAAATCGGCGCATCAAAAGCCCGATGCTTGCCATATTTTTGTTGCAAACCTTCCGTGCAGCGAAACACACCGCCAAAAAATCCGGCATCCTCCCCGAACACAACCACATTGTCATCGCGGCCCATCATCACATCATGGGCATCGCGAATAGATTCGATCATGCTCATGGATTTGGTTTTGCTGTTCATTTTAATATCCCTCGCGCCATCCATAACCTAAACTCCCATTTCCTGTCTTTGGCGACGCAAATGCGGCGGCATGTCTGCAAAAACATTTTCAAACATTTCTGCAGGGCTGCGCTTGGTTTTGGGCGCGTGCAAAGTGCCATAGCTTTCAGCCTTTTCGGCGGTAACGCGCATTTCATCTTCATATTCCGCTTGTGCCTGTATGTGTCGTTCTTCTGACCAGAAGCCGCGCAAAATCATATGCTGTTTCAGGCGCTCGATCGGATCGCCCAAGGGCCAATGCTCCCAATCATCCTTGGGGCGATATTTGGATGGATCATCGGAGGTCGAGTGCGCAGAAGCGCGATAGGTGACCCATTCAATAAAGGTCGGCCCGAGATTGCGCCGCGCCCGCTCTGCCGCCCATTGGCTGGCCGCATAGACCGCAAGAAAATCATTGCCATCAACCCGCAGCGACGGAATCCCATAGCCCAGGCCCCGGGAAGCAAAAGTGCTGACCTCGCCACCGGCAATCCCCTGAAAAGAAGAAATCGCCCATTGATTATTGACGAGGTTCAAAATCACCGGGGCCCGATAAACACCGGCAAAGACCATGCCGGAATGGAAGTCATTTTCCGCCGTTGACCCGTCCCCGATCCAGCCGGTGGCAATTTTCCTGTCACCCTTGATGGCCGAGGCCATAGCCCAACCCACTGCCTGAATATATTGGGTCGCCAGATTGCCGGAAATGGTGAAATGCCCAGCCTGTTTGAATGAATATAAAACCGGTAATTGGCGCCCCCCAAGGTTATCTTTGTCATTGGAATAGATTTGCACCATCATATCCATGACCGGAAAATCCTGCGCAAATAACAGCCCCTGCTGGCGATAGGTCGGAAAATTCATATCCCCTTTTTGCAGCACCAATTGCTGGCCAACAGCAATCGCCTCCTCGCCAAGGGCCTGCATATAAAAGGAAGATTTACCCTGACGCTGGGCCCGCATCATACGTTTGTCAAAAGCGCGAATACGCATCATTGCCCGCAAGGCTTTGCGCAAAATCTCTTCATCCAATTCCAGCGCCCATTCCCCCTGCGGCTTGCCGTGCTCATCCATCACCCGCACCATCTCAAAGGCGAGATCCTTGATATCCTGCGCGCTGACATCGTGTTCCGGCTTGGCAACCGCGCCCACAGGCGAAATTTTAATATGGGAAAAATCGGGCTTGTCCCCGGGGCGGGTTTTCGGCTCCGGCACATGCAGGTTTAAAGGCGGATAGTCCTTGTCTGTCGCTTGTTGCATATCACTATTTTCACGCCCCATAATAATACCGTCCTTCATCTTTATCTCTTTGATTATGGCCCCTTTTTAAGCACAGGATGGGGCAAAGCATGGGGCAAAATATCCGGTATTTTTCGCAAAATTGACCAATTTTACGGTAATTTTTAGCCGAAACGAAACAAGGATCAAAACAGCTGTGCTTTTACTTGTGAGCCATGGCGCTCTCGTGATAGGCCAAAGCCGCAAAACCACCACAAGAAGAAAGAGCCCAAGATGGATTTCGCGCTTAGTGAAGAACAGGATGCCATTCAGGATATGGCCCGGCGTTTTGCCCGCGAAGAAATGGCCCCTCATGCGGCAAAATGGGATGAAGAGAAAATCTTTCCCGTCGAGACCATCAAAAAGACCGCCGAACTTGGCCTTGCCGGCATTTATACCGGCGAAGAACATGGCGGCTCAAACCTCACCCGCCTTGATGCGGTATTGATTTTCGAGGCCCTGTCCGCTGGCTGCACCGCAACCGCCGCCTATATTTCCATCCACAATATGGTGACATGGATGATTGATCGCTTTGGCGATGATGAATTGCGCGCCCGCTTTGTGCCCCGCCTCACCGCCATGGACATGCTGTCCTCCTATTGCCTGACCGAGCCTTCCTGCGGCTCCGACGCCGCCGCGCTGAAAACCAAGGCCGTGCGCGATGGGGATCATTATATCGTCAACGGGTCCAAAGCCTTTATTTCCGGTGGCGGTGTCAGTGATTTATATCTGGTCATGGTGCGCACCGGCGAGGACGGCCCCAAGGGTATTTCCGCATTGGTGGTTGAAAAGGACAGTAAAGGCTTAAGCTTCGGGGCCAATGAAAGAAAGCTGGGCTGGAATGCCCAACCGACCACCATTGTCTCTTTTGACAATGTCCGCATACCGGTCGCCAATCTGATTGGCGCTGAGGGCGATGGCTTTAAATTTGCCATGATGGGGCTCGATGGCGGGCGCTTGAACATTGCCGCCTGTTCCCTCGGCACAGCACAAGCCGCGCTTGATGCTGCTCTTGACTATGTCAATGAGCGCAAGGCCTTTGGCAAAGCTCTGGCGGCCCAACAGGCCTTGCAATTTACCCTTGCGGATATGGCGACCGAATTGGAGGCCGCCCGCACCCTGCTCTATCGTGCCGCATGGTCGCTTGATCAGAAAACATCGGACGCCACCGCCCTATGCGCCATGGCCAAACGTTTTGTCACCGATACCGGTTTTGATGTCGTCAACAAAGCCCTGCAAATGCATGGTGGCTATGGCTATTTGCGTGATTACCCATTGGAGCGCATGTTGCGCGATGTTCGCGTTCACCAAATTCTCGAGGGGGCCAATGAAGTGATGCGTCTCATCATTGCCCGCCATTTGTTACAGTCTTATCGTAACAGCCAATAAACAAGCCTTGCTTGCGGCGCATCTGTGGTGCGCCAAAAGATTGAACAGATTTTTTTGAAAGGAATTGTCATGACTGCTTCTGATCCTATCGTCATCACCGCCATTGCCCGCACCCCCATGGCCGGATTTCAGGGTGATTTTGCTGCGCTAACCGCTTCCGAGCTGGGCGCCACCGCCATCAAGGCCGCCATGGAGCGCAGCCAATTAAAACCTGAAGACATTGATGAAGTGCTGATGGGCTGCGTGTTGCCTGCCGGACAGGGCCAGGCCCCGGCGCGCCAAGCGTCGTTGAAAGCCGGCCTGCCCAACACTACCCCTTGCACCACGGTCAATAAAATGTGCGGCTCGGGGATGAAAACCGTGATGCAAATGGCCGACGCCATCAATGCCGGTTCGGTGACCATAGGCATTGCCGGCGGCATGGAGAGCATGACCAATGCTCCCTATATCTTGCCGAAAATGCGCTCCGGCGCACGCCTTGGCCATGCCGAAGCCAAAGACCAT
>JALSJA010000039.1 GCA_026989615.1 Parvularculaceae bacterium
CGCACATGGCTTCCTGATAATATCGTCGCCCTGTCTGTTCATTTCAATCCCCTGAGGCAATATGGGTGGCAATCACCCATCACATTCCTTTGAGGGACTGGCCTTTGAGGGACTGGCCTTTGAGGGACTGGCCTTTGAGGGGCTGGCCTTTGAGGGGCTGACACCCGGACACAAACCTGCGCCGGATGACAGATTCGAAAAAACCTGTACCCGGTGCGAAGGATAAGCCTTAACCTTGGCCAGCGTCTATTCTGCCGGTGAAGGGTTTGCAGTCAAAGGCTCAGGATCGGCTATGCGTATCTTTGCTTTGCGCCTTGCACCGAGATAATAGACCGCCGGCACAACGACCAGGGCCAACAGGGTTGCGGTGATAATCCCGCCAACCATGGGCGCGGCAATACGGCGCATAATTTCCGAGCCGGTACCATCGCCAAACATGATAGGCATCAGACCGGCAAGAATAATCAGTGCCGTCATCAAAATCGGTCGCAAGCGGCGCAAAGCGCCTTTGCGGATGGCATTGGCAATATCCTCACGATCAAGAGGGCGCCCCTCATCCTTGGCCTTCAGCCGTGCCGTCGCCATTTCCTGATTGAGATACATGATCATCAAAACACCAATCTCGATCGCCACCCCGGCAAGGGCGATAAAGCCTACCGCCGTTGCCACCGAGAAATTATAACCGCTCACATACATCAGCCATAAGCCGCCAACCAGCGAGAATGGCAGCGTGCCCATGATGATCAGGACATCGCCCATTTTTTTGAAATTCATGAACAATAAAACAAAGATGATCAGCAACATGGCCGGACCAAGCAAGGCAAAGCGCTCTTTGGCCCGCTCCATATATTCAAACTGACCGGACCAGGCAATAGAATAGCCGGGCGGCAGATCGACATTTTCAGCAACGGCCTTTTGTGCATCCGCCACATAGGAGCCGATATCCACATTGCTGATATCCACATAGACCCAGCCATTCAGACGGGCATTTTCGCTGCGAATAACCCCGGGCCCTTCATTGATGGAAATTTTGGCCACACGGCCCAAGGGAATTTCTGCCCCCGAAGCCGTCACCAGCGGTAAATCGCGCAAGCGCTGCGGCGAATTACGGATTTCCCGTGGATAGCGCAAGTTTATAGGGAACCGCTCCAGACCTTCCACGCTTTCGCCGACATTCATGCCGCCAATCGCCGTTTGCACGACATCATGGACATCAGCCACATTGAGCCCGAAGCGCGCCGCCTCTTCGCGATCAATATCAATATCGATGAAGCGGCCACCGGTAACGCGCTCGGCATAGACAGATGCTGTGCCGGGCACATCTTTCAAGACCTTTTCAATCTCTTCGCCAATTTGCGCAATGACGGTCAGATCCGGCCCGGCCACTTTGATACCGACCGGGGTTTTGATGCCGGTCGCCAGCATATCCAGACGGTTTTTAATCGGCATGATCCAAACATTGGTAAAACTTGGCACATCCACAAGTTCATTCAACTCTTCTTTGAGGCTGTCCATGGTCACCCCCTCGCGCCATTCGGATTTTGGCTTTAGCTGGATGATGGTTTCGATCATGGTCAGCGGCGCCGGATCGGTTGCGCTATCGGCGCGTCCGGCCTTGCCATAGACCGTCTCGACTTCCGGAATAGTCGCAATCAGCTTATTGGTCTGCTGCAGGGTCTGCGCCATTTTACCCGCTGAAATCGCCGGATAAGCACTTGGCATATAGAGCAAATCCCCCTCATTGAGATCGGGCATGAACTCCGAACCAAGCCGCGTCGCCGGAATAACGGCGCTGGCCATAATCAGTCCGGCAATGGCTATCGCGGTTATCGGAAAGCGCAAGGTAGAGCGGATAACCGGTGCATAAAGCTTTTGCAAAAAGCGATTGATGGGGTTTTTCTCTTCCGGACTTATTTTGCCGCGCACCAAAAACCCGATCAAGACAGGCACCAATGTCACCGATAGCGCCGTTGCCGCCGCCATGGCATAGGTTTTGGTGAAAGCCAGCGGTTTGAACATCCGGCCTTCCTGCGCTTCAAGGGCAAAAATTGGCGTGAAGCTAACGGTGATAATCAACAAAGAGAAAAATACTGGCGGGCCGACTTCGGCGCAGGCCTCGGTGACGATATGCCAGCGCTCCTCAATCGTGACCTTTCGCCCTTCCAATCGCTTGTGTACATTTTCAATCATCACAATCGCAGCGTCGACCATGGCCCCAACGGCAATGGCAATACCGCCAAGCGACATGATATTGGCGTTAATCCCTTGAATATTCATGACGATGAAGGCTGCCACCACCCCAAGGGGCAAAGACAAGGCAACAACCAGCGCCGAGCGCAAGTGAAACAGGAAGATCGCACAAACAAGAACAACAATGATAAATTCTTCAATCAGTTTCTCTTCCAGCGTATGCACCGCCCGCTCAATCAGGCTCGAGCGATCATAGGTCGTAATAATTTCCACGCCCTCGGGAAGACCCTCCTTGATGGATTCAAGCTTTTCCTTGACGAGATCAATTGTGGCCAGCGCATTTTCGCCCCAACGCATGATCACAACCCCGCCAACCGCTTCGCCTTCACCGTTCAGCTCGCCAATACCCCGGCGCAAATCCGGACCAATGCGAATATCGGCAATGTCGCGCAATAATATGGGCACACCACCCTTGGTGGTTTTCACCGGAATACGTTCGAGATCATCAAGACCTTCCACATAACCGCTAGCACGGATCATATATTCAGCTTCGGCCATCTCAATCACCCGACCACCGGTTTCCATATTGCCACGCTGAATGGCCTTACGCACCATCGGCAAGGTCAGTCCATAAGAACGCAGGCGATCGGGGTCGACGACAATCTGATATTGTCGCACCATGCCACCAATCGTTGCGACCTCCGAAACACCGGACACCGTTTGCAATTCATATTTCAAGAACCAGTCCTGAATGGCCCGCAAATCGGCCAGATCATGCTGTCCGGTGCGGTCCACCAGCGCATATTGAAAAACCCAACCAACACCGGTTGCATCCGGCCCCAGCGAGGCCCGCGCCGTTGGCGGCAAATCCCCCGCCACCTGACTCAAATATTCCAGCACCCGCGAGCGCGCCCAATAAAGATCGGTGCCTTCATCAAAAATGATATAGACATAAGAATCATTGAAAAAGGAATAGCCGCGTACGGTTTTGGCTTTTGGTACGGCCAGCATCGCCGTCGACAAGGGATAGGTAACCTGATCCTCAACCACTTGCGGGGCTTGGCCCGGATAGGTGGTTTTGATAATCACTTGAACATCGGACAAGTCCGGAATGGCATCCAACGGCGTTGCGCGTAGAGACAAAAACCCGGCACCCGCCAGAACCAAGGCAAAAAACACCACAAAAAAACGGTTCTGAACCGACCAGCGAATAAGAGATTCAATCATTACTCATCTCCCCCGCTCATGATCATGATATTGTTTATGACATAGCCATCATCACCTTTAACAAAAGTGAAATGCACCGTGTCGCCACGGATCAGCCCTTCGGCCAGTTTTATTTCAGCCAGAGCAAAGCCCATCTCCATCCCCGGCCAGCCAAGCTCCTCTACGGCTTCATGATCGAGCATGATCGAACCGGATTTTTCATCAATCGCAATAACTTCGCCCATAGCACTATAGGCTTTTGGTTCTTTCTGATTATGATCAGCATGGTTCTCGGCCGCTTTGGCGCGCTCTTCTTTTTCCATCCCGTCCATGGCCGCCATGGTCTCAACCACATTTTCTTCCGGCGATGTCAAACGCAACATGCTGCCCGCCATAGAGGCCTCTGAATCAATCAGAAACTGCCCGGAAGTGACAATCCGCTCGCCAATATCAAGCCCCGCAAGCACTTCAACCCGATCCCCAAATTCTGCACCGGTTTTAACCGCCGCCGGACGAAAGCGCCCCTCACCCAAAGCCACAATCACGCGGTCACCCGCGGAAAAGCGGATAAGCGCTGATTGTGGAATGGTCAGACGCTCGCCAGCCTCTCCATTGCGAATGGTGACGCTGGCATACATATTCGGTTTCAAGCGCCCTTTGGGATTGTCAAATCGCAATCGAACCGGCACGGTGCGGGCCAGCTCATCCGTGGTCGGATAGATAAAATCAATCTCACCTTCAAAAATCTCGCCCGCAAAAGCCGGCAAGGTCATATAGGCCTTTTGCCCAATATCGAGCGAAGCCGCATCATTTTCAAAGACATCGGCAATTAGCCAAACATCGCTCAAATCCACAATCCGCATGGCGCGCATGGAGGGCTTTAAGAACATACCCTCGCGCACATCCAGCGCGGTAACAACCCCCGATTGCGGCGCATATATTTTAATCAAGCGCTGTGTTTTCCCGCCTTTGCGCAATTGTCTAATCTGCCCCTGTGACATGCCCAGCGACAATAAACGTTCCGTTGCGGCCTCGGTAAAACGATCACGGCCAAGCTTTGCCGCTTGCAGAAATTCCGATTGGGCGGCCACCAATTCCGGCGCATAAAATTCAAACAATACATCACCGCGCTCGACATGATCCCCTTCGGCGCGTACCACCAGCCGCTCAACCCAGCCTTCTGTGCGGGTGTGAATATCGCTTTGCGCTTCTTCATTGATTTGGATCGTGCCGACGGTCTTGACCCCGCCTTCTACCGGCATAAGACGCACTTCTTCTGTGCGCACACCAAGATTATTGACCACCGCCGGATTGATGCGCACAGAAGGCTCAGAGCCGCCGCCATTGATCTCATCTTCATAAACAGGAATGAGATCCATACCCATGGGAGATTTGCCCGGCTTGTCGCTACGAAAGCTGGCATCCATCGGCGCCTGCCAATAAGCGATTTTTCGCTCACCCTGTTCTGCGCCCCGTTCAGTTTTCGCCCGTGCCATGCCATCATCACCGGCATTATAGCGGCCAAAGCCATATCCCACGCCAATAGCCGCCAATAAAATTGCGGACAGGGCTACTAATCTGCTTTTGGTCATTTTACATCTCCAGTTAAATAGATAATTCGGGCATAGGTTTTGGCCCGCGCCACATTCAGGCGCAGGCGGCTGGCCTCCACATCCAATTCGGCAAGTTGACTGCGGATAAGTTCCGGAAAATCACTTTGCCCACCGCCATAGGCGCTGATTGATGCGTTTACTGTTTCGCTGGCGCGCATTAAAATCGCCTCATCATAAAGGGCGATACGATCATTATAGCGGGTCCAATCTGCATAGGCTTGCGCCAGCTCGCGGCGCAGTTCCAGCAATAGCTTTGCGCGATCAAACTCAATGGCATTTTGGTTTTTGCGCGCCGCCGAAAGCCGTCGATCCTGTCTTTGTCCCGGAAAAATCGGCACGGAAACAGAGACACCGATAGAAGCAAAATCCGTGCGACCCCCGCCCCGCACCCCATAGCCCCCTTCCAGAGCCCAAGCGGGTTTATAGGCCTCTTTGGCGATGGCAACATTGAATTGCTGCGCGTCAATCTGCGCGTTTAGCCGCGCTATACGCGGATGGCCCGCCAGCTTTTCTTGCAATTCCGCAAACGGCGCAAGCAGAACATAGTCAGGCAGATTTTCCGGCAATGGCCGCGCAGCATTATCACCAATATAGCGATATAATTTCGCCCGGGCACGATCGGCCCTTTGCTCCAATTCTGTAATGCGGTCATCGAGCAGTGCCAATTCCAATTCTGCCCGCAATACATTCTGACCGGTCATTCGGCCTTGGGCAAAAGATTCCGCGAGCGAATCAATAAGGTCATTTACCTCATGCTTGACCCGATGGGTAATTTCCAATTCCCGTTGCGCCAAATGAAGCTCCAACCAGGCAAAACGAACATCAAGGGCAATGTCCTC
>JALSJA010000040.1 GCA_026989615.1 Parvularculaceae bacterium
GCTTGTCGAAGGATCCACTTATCCTGAAAACGCTTTAGCGGTTTTTTTGTTCTACTGACAAGGGGGATTGGCGGCCTTCTTGCGACAGGCAGGCATTAAGCTTTTGGTGTGGCCGATTTATGGGGCCTGATCCTATAGGGTGTGGCGCTATGGAAACAGTTTTACATAGATGCTGCGTCGCAACAGGTTTTCTTGTTCAACAATATGAACTTATGGTATAGTTTTGCTTGTCGCATTCCGAATGGGGCATTTATTCGATGCGGAAGCCAAGGGGCTGGGCTGTTCCAGAACTCTTGCTAACCGGGAAAACTGGAAGGAAGTTTAACATGTTGAGATGGTTACTCATTCTCGCCGTAGCGGTGGTGGCAATTTTTGCCGCTATGAAGCTTATGGGCGGTGATGCAGAGAAAATGGCGGATGATGCCATGAGCTCTATGAAAGATGGTGCGGAATCCATGATGGAGGGCGCTTCTGACATGGCGTCTGACGCTATGGGTAGTGCCGATGAAATGGCGGGTGACGCTATGGATGCTGCCGACGGTGCCGCTGATGAGGCTGCCGCTGCCGCTGACGCCGCTGGTGATATGGCGGGTGATGCTGCCGAAGCTGCTGGTGATATGGCT
The DNA here is from genome assembly GCA_026989615.1 of Parvularculaceae bacterium. Taxonomy (GTDB): domain Bacteria; phylum Pseudomonadota; class Alphaproteobacteria; order Caulobacterales; family Parvularculaceae; genus S012-90. Next base: position 624 of record JALSJA010000040.1, read on the forward strand.
GACGATGCGGCCGCTGCTGCCGGTGATGCGGTTGATGCCGCCGAAGCCGCTGCCGGTGATGCCATGGATGCCGTTGAGGGTGCTGCCGAGGACGCAGCCGCTGCTGCTGAAGATGCAGTTGAAGGCGATCCGGCACCGGAATCTTCTGACGGCTAATTACATTTATTAGGGCTGCTTTTTGCGCCTTTTGTGTAATTAACGGTTAAAAAATGTTTAAAGACGCATCTCTTCTCGCTTGAGGAGGGGTGCGTTTTTACATCTGCCCGGCATTATGGCGGTCCATTTGTTAGGGCCTTTTGGTTTTGATGGAATCAAAACCGGATAGGCTTTAGCAGATAAGGGAATATTAAGGCATTTGCTGTTAGCTGGCGGGTGAACAGTGGCGCACGCTACGCCATGATTACCAATGTCTGTTAAGGGGATAACACAGAAGGGCACATAAGACTATGACGGAAGTAGCACGCATCGATTTGAACCATCTCGACCGCTATACGGCGGGGGATCGTTTTTTGCGCGATGAAATTCTGGGTATCTTTGAAGAACAGGCAAAAAGCTGGACCGCTTTGCTTGATCCAAAATCTGATGACCGCACATGGAAAGATGCTGCCCATGCCTTGAAAGGGGCATCGCGGGGTATCGGGGCTTGGGAAGTTGGTTCGCTTTGCGAACGCGCCGAGTCTTATATCGGTGATAATCGCAGCGAAGAAAAGCGCATGGAAATATTGGCTGAAATTCGCGCGCAGGTAAAGCAAACCATCGACGAAGTGCGGGTCTTGCGCGGTAACAGTTAGAGCCTATTCGGTTTTGATGGAATCAAAACCGGGCTCTAAATCTTTGTTTGTGAGCACTTCTTATCCGAAAACCGGTTCCCACTTTTCGGGAAGTGCTCTAGGGCCTATTCGGTTTTGATGGAATCAAAACGAAAATAGGCGCTCAACGCTTTAGCGTTGCGATGGCCTGTTCAATACCGCTTAAATTCAACGGATACATTCTGCCTTCAAACAGATGGCGGATCATGGCTGTGGATTGGCTGTAATGCCAATGGTCTTCCTGTGTCGGGTTCAGCCATACCGCATGGCTATAGACTTGCAATAATCTTTGCAGCCATAAAGCGCCCGGTTCTTCATTGAAATATTCAACAGACCCTCCGGGTACGGATATTTCATACGGGCTCATGGCCGCGTCCCCCACAAAAATCACCTTATAATCGCTACCGTAAGAGTGCAGAATGTCCCAGGTGCTGAGGCGATCAGCCCAGCGCCGGGAATTATCCTTCCAGACAAAATCATAAAGGCAATTATGGAAATAGAAATATTCCATATGTTTGAACTCGGACCGCGCCGCGGAAAATAATTCCTCGCACAGGCGGATATAAGGATCCATGGAGCCGCCAATGTCGAAAAACAGCAGAACCTTGATGGTGTTGCGCCGTTCCGGGCGCATTTTTACATCAAGAAAGCCCTGTCTCGCCGTGGCGTTGATGGTGCCATCAAGATCAAACTCTTCCTGGGCGCCATCGCGGGCAAATTGGCGCAATTTGCGCAGGGCGATTTTGATGTTTCTGGTGCCAATTTCGATTCTGTCGTCAAGGTTTTTGAACTGGCGCTTTTCCCATATTTTAACGGCGCGCTTATGGGTGGATTTGCCGCCAATGCGAATGCCTTCCGGGTTATAGCCCCCATGGCCAAAGGGTGAGGTGCCGCCAGTGCCAATCCATTTACTGCCGCCCTGATGGCGCTTTTCTTGTTCTTCAAGGCGTTTTTTCAAAGTCTCCATGAGCTTGTCCCAGCCGCCAAGGGCTTCGATTTCGGCCTTTTCTTCTTCGCTTAGATATTTTTCTGAAAGCGCCCGCAGCCATTCTTCCGGAATATCGGCCTGTTGCAGCAAATCATCGAGATTGCCTTCAATGCCTTTGAAATGTTCGGCAAAGACGCGGTCAAATTTGTCGAGATGGCGCTCGTCCTTTACGAGGCTGGCGCGGGAGAGATAGTAGAAATTTTCCACCGAGCGCCCAGGCAGGTCTTTGCTCATGGCCTCCATCAAGGTCAGATATTCGCGCAAGGAGACCGGCAGGCCGACAGATTTCAGGGTGTGAAAGAATTGGACAAACATGGGGGCGAGTGTAGTCGGGGTGGATTGATTTTGGAATGGGGGGAGCGGTGGTGTTAACCAAAAACCTGATATTAGTTGGAAGTTTTGCTTTCCCTTGACCCGAAGATAGGGCTAAATGCGCTCCCGATGACCTCGGAAAAACCCTCCATAATTATTGCCATTGACGGGCCTGCGGCCTCGGGCAAGGGAACGCTCGCCAAAAGGCTGGCGAATTTTTATGGTTTTGCCCATCTGGATACCGGGATTTTATATCGCGGGGTCGGATATCTGGTGCTGGCCAGGGGCAAGGAGCCCCGTGACGAGGTGGCGGCGGCTGATGTCGCCCGCAATTTTTCTCTGGAGCAGTTGCATGAGGCGGATATCCGCACTGCAGAGGTTGCCCGCGCTGCCTCGCTGGTGGCGGCGATGCCGGAGGTGCGTGCTGCCTTGCTCGATTTTCAGCGCCATTTTGCCCATAATCCCCCTGCAGGCTTTACCGGCGCAGTGCTGGATGGGCGCGATATCGGGACCATTGTGTGCCCCGAGGCGCTGATCAAGTTTTATATCACGGCCAGCCCCGAAGTGCGGGCCGAGCGACGCTGGCTGGAATTGCGGCTTTCCAGTCCCGGCATTTCGGTCGAGCAGGTTTTGGATGATCTAAAACGCCGTGATGCCCGCGATTCCGGGCGCGATGCTGCCCCTTTACGCCCGGCCCCGGAGGCGGAGCTGATTGATACCTCGCATCTGACTGCCGATGAGGTCTTTGCCCGGGCTCAAAGACTGGTGGATAATCGCCTGAAAACGGCCTAATCGCATCGGAAAAACCCCTTGCCTTCAAGGTCTTGCGGGTCTATATCCCGACCCGTCGCGGCGACATGGCCGCATGATTGACCCAGCTTCGCGGAGGATTTGTCAAGGGATTTTAAAATAATCGCTTAAAAGGACATATCGCTTCGTTGGAAGCTGTTGTTTTTTTGTTGGTTGATCCCCTGCCATGGTTGCATTTTTAGCTAGCTGACCGCCCGGGCCTCTCCTTGATTTATTGGAGCGCGACAGGATCCCGAGGGTAGACCGCCGGAACCAACCGGTTGGCAAATACAGCAATTGAATTTGGAGATAGACATTATTTATGTCTGAAACAATGAATCCTTCTGTCGATGATTTCGCAGAAATGTTTGAGGCCTCAATCCTTGGCCGTAAAAGTTTTGATAATACCGTAGTGACCGGCATTATCACCGGCATCGAAAAAGACGTTGCGATTGTTGACGTTGGCCTGAAAATGGAAGGCCGGGTGCCACTAAAGGAATTTTCCCAGCCGGGCAAAGAACTGGATTTGAAGGTCGGCGACGAAGTGGAAGTCTTTGTCGAGCGCATTGAGGGTCCCAATGGGGAAGCCTCTATTTCTCGCGAAAAAGCACGTCGCGAAGAAGCCTGGACCTCTCTTGAAAAACAATATGAAGCTGAAGAGCGCGTTGAAGGCATTATCTTTAACCGTGTCAAAGGTGGCTTTACGGTTGATCTTGGTGGCGCGGTGGCGTTTTTGCCGGGCTCGCAAGTGGATATCCGTCCGGTGCGCGATGCGACCCCGCTGATGAATATCCCGCAGCCTTTCAGAATTTTGAAAATGGATCGCCGTCGCGGCAATATTGTTGTTTCGCGCCGGGCCATCCTTGAAGAAGATCGCGCCGAGCAGCGTTCGGAGGTCGTGCGTGATTTGAATGAGGGCGATACCCGCGATGGTATTGTCAAGAATATCACCGATTACGGTGCTTTTGTTGAACTGGCACCGGGCGTTGACGGCCTGTTGCATGTCACCGATATGAGCTGGAGCCGGGTCAATCACCCGTCCGAGGTTCTGAATGTCAATGACACTATTCAGGTCAAGATCATCAAAATCAATCCGGAAACCCACCGTATTTCGCTCGGCATGAAACAGCTGGCGCCGGATCCATGGGAAGGTGTGGCGGCGAAATATCCTGTTGGTACCAAATTCAATGGCAAGGTCACCAATATCACCGATTATGGTGCTTTTGTTGAGCTGGAAGAAGGCATTGAGGGTCTGGTGCATGTTTCAGAAATGTCCTGGGTGAAAAAGAATGTGCATCCGGGCAAAATCGTTTCCACTTCGCAAGAAGTAGAAGTGATGGTGCTGGAAGTTGATGAAACCAAGCGTCGTGTATCGCTGGGTCTCAAACAATGCCAGTCCAATCCATGGGACAGCTTTGCCGACCAATATCCGGTCGGCTCGGAAATTGAAGGCGAGATCAAGAATATCACCGAATTTGGTCTGTTTGTCGGTATCACCGACGATATGGATGGCATGGTGCATTTGTCAGATCTGGACTGGAACCGCTCCGGCGATGAAGCCATTCAGGACTTCAACAAAGGGGATATGGTCAAGGCGAAAATCCTTGATATCGACCCGGAAAAAGAGCGCATTTCTTTGGGCATCAAGCAGCTTGATGGTGATCCTATGGATGCCGCCGGTGAATTGCGCCGTGGTCTGGATGTCACTTGTGAAGTGACCTCCATTGAAAGCGGTGGCATTGAAGTGCGCGTTGGTGGAGAGGATGGGCCAAAAGCCTTTATTCGCAAATCCGATCTGTCACGCGATCGCAATGAACAGCGTCCTGAGCGTTTTGCGGTTGGCGACAAGGTCGATGCGCGGATTACGTCTTTTGACCGCAATTCACGCAAAATCGGCCTTTCCATCAAAGCCAAGGAAATGTCTGACGAGAAGGAAGCCGTGGAGCAGTTTGGGTCTGCCGATAGCGGTGCATCTCTGGGTGACATTCTCGGTGCAGCCCTTGGTGGTGGCAAAAAAGACGAAGACAAAAAAGACGACGAATAGGCTGACCCTTATTTGTCAGATCTAAACAATGACACCCCGCATCATCAGGTGCGGGGTGTTTTGCATTTGAGGGCGGATTAGACGATAGTGGTTTATCTGTTCTGGAGACGAAAAATATGGCCAATGATATCAAGGACCGCCCCAATAATTTCCCGCTGCCGCCGGTGACCGTGGCAGTGATGTTGATCATCGCCTTTGTTTTAAAAAATTATGCGCCC
>JALSJA010000041.1 GCA_026989615.1 Parvularculaceae bacterium
TCATAACCGGTCCGCCCCCGGGCGCGTGAATTGAACAAGACACCAAACTCAGCGCGACAGCCATTTTTGGTCCATACCCCGTCGCGGCTATAGCCCCAAGTATAGCCAAGGGTGCAATCGGCAAGGGAAAGCTGATTGGCTATCCAGGCCCGTTCTATACGCCCACCGACCCGGCAAAATTCATAACGATAATCATTGGAATTACACCGAATAATGCGTTGGCCGCGCCGATTGTCATAATAGCGGTCATCATAATAACGATCATCATAATCGCGATTACCATAGCGCCGATTATCGCGACTATTTCTGGCTTTATCGCCAGAGCGCTTGCCGGAATATTTCTCCGACTTGCTGTATTTACCTTTGTCGTCATCATCATCGGCAAAGGCAGGCGTTGCCAGCGCGCCGAGGATGGCCATGGAGCCCAGCAACAGGACCAAAAGGGCCAGAATCTTGCCCCTATCCACGGGTTTTTTTGCGATTATCACAGGCGCAGACGGGTCTGGCCGGTTGAGAGAGTTGTTATTCATAGCGGTCTCCATGCTGTAGGCCACACCATGATGATATGGCCGCCTGATCACTTTTCCGCCCCAGCTTCGCCATAGTTAACAAAAATTTAAGGCAAGAGTTGGGCAAGCGCGTGTTCACACCGAGACCGGGCTGACAATCGCTTGCGGCAAATATGGCCACAAGGCCAAATTCACACCATAATCAAAACGCCCTTGCACAATAGAGCAAGGGCGTTTTTCTGTTCGCACTCCAGCACCTTTCCAAAAATCAATTATGATAATATTTGGCGTTTTCCGAGTAATATTTGTCCGAGCCTTCATAACCATATTGGCTTTGCTCTTTGGCATTCACCTGCGTCAATACCGCCCCTACCATTGGCGTTGGCAGGCTTGCCAGAACTTTGCGTGCGGCGCGGGCCACTTTCACCGGCGTATCGCGCCAGCGCACAACCAGCAGCACCGCATCGGCCGCCGTCACAATAGTGCGCGTATCAGCCACAGCCGTTACCGGCGGCGTATCGAGAATAATCAGATCATAATGGGCTTTCAGCTTGGCCAAAAGCGCATCAAAGGCTTTGGACCCGAACAGATCCGCCACATCGCTTTGCGGCGCCGCCACCGGAATAATATGCATGGCCGTTTTGGCGTCTTTGCGAATAACTTCTTTCAAAGGCGCTTCCCCGCGCAATACTTCGGTCAGGCCTTTATCAATGCCTTCCAGCGAGCCCGACAATATGCGGCGGCGAATATCGCAATCAATGACAATCACCCGATCGCCGGACATGGCGCAAATGCGCCCAAGGCAAAGGGTTGAAACCGTTTTACCCTCACCCGACAAAGCAGACGTTACCGCCAAGACGCGTGGCCTTGGCTGGCCGCCAGCGCCCAGCATCAGCGAAGAGCGCACCGTACGATAGCTTTCGGCAAAGGCCGATAGAGGTTTGTCCACCAGAAAATTTTGCGGCGCCACATTACCGGCCTTGCCAAACAGCCCCATGCCAAGCGCCGGCACAGCGGTAATCAAGGGCGTCTCCAGCGTGCGCTCCACATCGTCACCGGTGCGCAGACCATTATCAAAAATCTCTGCCAGTAAAATAAGAAACGCCCCGAAGGCCGCCCCCAGCAAAGCACCAAGAACAAGGTTCAATGGCTTGTTTGGAAATGCCGCCTTGGTGGGAATGGTTGCCCGCGCGCCAATGCGCGCATCGGCTTGGGTTAAATCCGCCAGCTGACTGGTTTCCTTGAACCGGCCAAGGGCAAATTCCAATTGCTCCCGCGAGGCTTGCGCTTCGCGCTCCAATTCCCGAAGCCGCACCAGCGCCACATTATTGGCCTGCAATTCGGTTTTGTTATCAACAAGGCTTGCTTCCAGCGTGGAAATCTTGCGCCGGGCAATACTGACTTCGCTTTCCAGGCTCGACACAATACGCGCAACCTCAAGATCAATCTGGCTGCGCAGGCTATCTTCTTCTTCCTGAATTTTCACCATTTCCGGATGGCGCGCCCCATAGCGGGTTTGTAATTGCGATTTACGCCGTTCAAGATCCGCCTGTTGCCCGCGCAAGGTCGCAATAACCGTAGACGACAAAACCTCGCCAATCGTATCGGCGCTTTGCCCGGCATCAAGCTTGGCTTTCACATCGCGCAAACGCGCCTGTTTTTCCGCAAGCTCGGCCTTTTGCACAATCAATTGCGCCGTCAAATCCGAAATCTGCTGCTCGCTCAACAAGGAGCCACCATCCGTGCTGACGAGGCCGGTCGCAGAACGATAGGCTTCTACCGCCTCTTCCGCCAGACGCACATTTTCGCGCAAGCCATCCAATTGCTCGGCGAGATAATTATTTTCGCGTTTAATTTTTTCAAATTTGTCGTCCAATTGCGACACCAGATATTGGTCCACCAGCGCATTGGCGATGTCAGCGGCTTTTACCGGATCTTCGCTTTCAAAGCGAATAGAAATGACCCGGGTCAACCCCTCACGCTCCACATCAATCGCCCGCATCACCTGATCAACGGTTTTCTCCCACTCGATGCGCGCATCGGCATCGGCATTCAATTTGCCGTCGATCTGCGAAGGAAAAAGACTGCCAAGGAATTTCTTGAGCCCGGAAAGCCCCGACGGCTCTTTCAGGGCCGTATTGAATTCTGCATCTTCATTGAGGCGTAATTTTTCCGTAATTTTCTCGGCAATATGGCGACTATTGATAACCTCGACCTCGGTATCAACGGCGGCATTGTCCAGCGGCAGACCGGCAATTGCTGCCTGATAATCAATCCCCGCCGATTCACGCGGGTCTATAATCAACTCGGCATGGGCCTGATATTTTGGCGTTAGCTGAAAAGTGATCATCGCCACCAGCGCCAGCACAATCAGGGCAGCGCCCAGAAACAATTTCAACCGGCGGCGAAAAATCGCCAGCAGTAAAGGCAGGTCTATCAGGGGCTCTGTCCTGTCCGCCCCGCCAAAACCCGGATCATGCTGGTTATAGGTTGCTTGCCTCATTGTCCTGTCGCTCATTGCTTCGTCCCGGCCCTGCTGGTTAAAGCCATTGCCTGAATTTGAGATCGGATAAGAATCCACTTTGACGCTCCCTCATTGCAAGGCCAAAGGCCCTCGCACAGTAACCCATCAAAATGCAAAATGCGCGCCAAAGGCGCGCACTTTTATTCTTTTTCGCCTATTTGGCGCATCAAACAGCCCTTTATCCTTAACGCTCCGCCGTCAGGGTGATGAAGAACTCATTGGTCTCATAATCCTTGCCAAAGAAACCTGGCTGGCCCTGCAGGGCAGGATCCTGATCGGTTTCATTATTCTCATAGACATATTCCGCCTTGGCCGAGAGCATTTGGTTAATCCACCATTTAATGCCAACCGCACCGCCATAGCGATCATCGGTGCGGGCAATATCTTCATACGCATCGCGACCTATGCCCGCCGACACATAACCCACAATATTGCGCGCCAGCTCATGATCAATGCGGATAATCGCTTCGCTTGCGGTATAGCCACCGGTATTAAACAGCGCACTTTCACGGACATCGCGGCTCGCCGACAGGGATAATGTCGTCATTTCCGTCGGGAACCATTCCAGCCCGGCATCAACACTCACCCCGGATACTTTATCGAGACCGGGATCATCATAATCCTGCTCCATATAGCCAACAGCAATCGCACCACGGGCAAGGCGGGTAATATCGAAATCCACTCCGGTCTGGATATTCCAGCCATCGGAATCCCGGTTCAGCCCATTGGGATCAAGGCCATTATAGTTGCGGGTATTATAGCCAAGGCGGGCAAAAACCGCTGAATCCTTGGTCATCGCAAAACCAACCTCGCCAAGATAATTAACCTCGGCACGATCACGAAACTGTTGATCCTGCGTGCCGCCGCCAATCAGCCGGGCATCCTTGAAATCATAATCACGCACCTCAACCCGGCTGCGGGCCCGGAACCGGCCCCATTCATGGAGCGTGCCCAGATAGGCTTGCGCAAAATCATATTCAATCGGCTCGCTTGGGGTAGCAACAACACTGGTCGCCTTGCGCGCCTCGTTCAACCGGTCATAAGAGCCACCACCAATAAACGAAAATTCCCGGGTGACATCCACGCGGCCATCAAGAAAGACACCGCTATTGAAAACATTTTCCGCGGCAAACTCGTCATGCTGATAGCCCTCGGCATAAGCGCCAAACCGCAGGGAATGACGATTCCAGTCACTTTCGGTCATAAAGCTCGGGCGCAATATCACATAAGTATCAGCGCGCTCGCCAAATTGTGGCGATACGTCTCGCGTCACCGCAAAAACATTATCGGTTGTTGCAATCGTCAGATCGACCTTGGGTCGCACAATAAAACTGCCCAGACGAATACCCGTTGGCTCATAGCCTTCACGCGGGCGCTCATTCACGCTGACATTGCGATCGCGGGTGAAAAGAGATTCTGCTGCAGCATTTGCCTGAATACCAATGGCCGCCAATGATGCCCCAACCAGCAATCCGGCCTTAACCAATTTAGATACGCCTACCATAATATACCCCGTAAAAAACTCTACGCTATCGCCTCCTGTGCCCCAAAATTGGCCGGAACCAAAAGCGCTTCTCCCCCCATGATTGCAATCCCCGTGCCGCCAAGCCCAATAATAATTGCGAAAACGAGAATTAGCCCATGGCAATGATATATCCCAAACCCCGACAAGGAAACGAGAATCTGCCGCTAGCAACAATTTATCCTATCGATTTAATGGTTAATCACAAAAACAGCGCCCTGTTTTTCAATCCAGCCGCGTGGAAACATCCGCTTTTGCGCCAAAAAAGGGAAACCATGCCCCGGCGCAGATAGTCCGCGCCTCTATTCACCCCGCAAAAGCAGTATCAAATTGAAACAGGCAACCCGTCGTTAAAAAATGCGCTCACCAATCCGCACCGTATCGCCGGGGCGCACCGGTGTTGATGATGTCATTTTATAAGGCCGCTCTTTCAGCTCTCCGGCACGGCGAATATAAACAACCCGCTCATTGGCCCGATAGGTAAACCCGCCAGCGGTGGCAACGGCATTCAGCACCGTTAAACCATCCGTATAGGGATAGGTGCCCGGCGCATTAACCTCTCCTAAAATATAAAAAGGCCGGAAGTTTAGAACCTCGGCGCTTACCTTGGGATCATTCAAATAACCGTCTTTCAATGCCAGTTCGATATCACGCTGCAATTCACGAACGGTTTTGCCACTGGCTTCAATTTCTCCAATCAAAGGCAAAGAGACAGCGCCCGTACCATCGACCAGAAATTCACCGGAAAGGCTCGGTTCATCAAACACGATAATGCGCAATTTATCGCCAGACCCAAGGCGGTAATCTTCGGTAACATCCACAACACCGGCATGGTCATTGCCCGCCTCTGTTGTCATGTCCTTTTCAACGCCTTTTTCAACGCCTATTGCAGCGCCGCCATCTGCCCCCTGTTCATCCTCCGGCCAGTCATAATTCGTTGCGCAAGCCGTCAGCAGGAAAAACCCGGCCAGAATCACCAAAATTCGCATTTTTTAATCTCCGCATCCGATAGATGTTTTACGCTTAATATTACCAGTAAAAATTGTTATCGCCTATAGACAATCATCCTGATGCAAAATTCATACTGCAAAAAGGACCCTGCCCTTGATTGGTCCCAATTCAGGGTTAATGCCCCGCTAACCAGTTTTGGCCCATAACAGGTAAAACCGGAGCAAAGTTAAAAAATGCCGCTTTTG
>JALSJA010000042.1 GCA_026989615.1 Parvularculaceae bacterium
CATGGCAAATTCTTTGAATTCCTTCAGCATTCCTCGTTCCTCTTTCCATTACGGCCCCGATATCCTGTCCGAAAAAGGACAAGCGGCCTATGCTTCGAAAATCAGGGTTCACCCCTAAAGGCACAGGCTCGCACTGCGCCAAGCCGTAATTTGTAAAGCGTAACGGGCTTATATGCCAAGAATTATCAGGATTTTACTGCATTGCAGCGCATGGCTGAGGCAATTTCGCCACTATTGCGGTTTTCCAGCAGGATAGCACAAGCAAGGCTTGCCTCTTCTTCACTTAAAGTGATGGCATAATGATCATCTTGCTCTTCCATGGCATGCAGGGCCTTTACCACATTCACATAGGACAAGGTTCGGCCAGCATTTTTACCCGATGTAATAGCAACCGATATAGGGCCCGGCGCATAAAGAACGAGTTTCGGGACAAGGTTTGAATCCATAAGCCGGATCATGATTGTTCTGTCTTCCCGGGCGATTTTCACCGGTGCCGGGCTGATAGCAGCCTCGGCCAGGGCCTGTTCAATCATGGCCGGATCATCGCCCTTAATCGCCATGCGGCCATTGATGATCATTTGCGGGGTTGAAAGCCAGCCAGAGCCAAGGCGCTGATTATAGACCGATTGGCGCTGATCAAATATTTTCTGGCCCATCGTGTCCTGCCAACCCGTATAGTTCCAATAGGTCACCGGATAGGTCAGGGCCAACAAATCCTCATTATCGGCAAATTTGGCAAGGTTTTTATCACTAATGTCAGAAAACGGGCAGGCCTGGGAGGTGAATAGTTCTATCACCTGCAAAGGGGTCGCCGTTTGAAATTGCCCCTGCTGCGCCTTTGCGGGCAAGGCCATGGCCCCCAGCAAAAAAGCAGCCATAGCGGCAATGATACGCAAACCGTCTCGAATACTGTTTCTCATATTGCTCTTATGGCACAAAATACAGCCCGGCGCATCTCAAACAAGCGTGAGCGCTTTGCCGCTATTTTGCCTTATCTCGCACCGGACAGGACAGCTCTTTTACGAAACGGCCAATTGCCGGATGACATAATGCAAAATCCCGCCATTGCGGAAATAGTCCAGCTCATCGGCGGTATCAATCCGTACCAGCAGTTCAATTTTTTCGCTTTTGCCGTCGGCAAAGCTGATAGTGGCCGTGGTTTTTTGCTGGGGACTCAAATCTTCAACGCCATCAATCGTTACCTGCTCATCCCCTTGCAACCCTAAAGACTTCCAACTCTGGCCATTGGTAAATTCAAGCGGCAATACGCCCATACCGACAAGGTTGGAACGGTGAATACGCTCAAAGCTTTCGGCAATGACAGCACGAATACCCAGAAGCGTTGTCCCCTTGGCGGCCCAGTCCCGCGAGGAGCCCGTGCCATATTGCGCCCCGGCAAAAACCACCAAAGGCACATTCTGCTCGGCATATTTCATGGCTGCATCATAAATCCACATCCGCTTTCCGGACGGATAATGCACGGTGACGCCGCCCTCTACGCCGGGCACCATTTCATTCTTGATGCGAATATTGGCAAAAGTGCCGCGCATCATCACATTATGATTGCCGCGGCGCGAGCCATAGGAATTGAAATCCTTTGCCGCCACCTGATGCTCTTGCAGATATTCCCCGGCTGGCGAGGTCGCCTTAATCGCGCCGGCAGGAGAAATATGATCCGTGGTGATTGAATCCCCGAACAGGCCAATGACCCGCGCCCCTTCAATCGGTTTGACCGCTTCGGGGGTCATGGTCATGCCATTGAAATAGGGCGGGTTGGCAATATAGGTCGATGGTGGCCAGCTATAAGTTTCTCCGCCGCTTACTTCGATAGCCTGCCAATGACTGTCCCCAAGAAAGACATCCGAATAGCGCTCTACAAACATTTCGCGGGTGACGCATTGGCGCACAATATCCGAAATCTCTTTATTGCTCGGCCAAATATCTTTCAGGAAAACATCCTTGCCATCCTTGTCTTTACCCAGCGGGTCTTTGGCAATATTGATATTGAGCGATCCGGCCAGTGCATAGGCAACCACCAATGGCGGCGAGGCAAGGAAATTGGCACGCACATCCTGCGAGATACGCCCTTCAAAATTGCGATTGCCAGACAGAACCGAACAGACCGCCAGATCATTTTCGTTAATCGCATCCGAGATTGGCGCCGGCAGCGGCCCGGTATTGCCAATGCAAGTGGTGCAACCATAGCCCACAAGATTAAACCCGAGGGCATCAAGGTCGTCCTGCAATTCTGCTTTTTCCAGATAGTCCGTGACCACTTGCGAGCCCGGTGCAAGGGAGGTCTTGACCCATGGTTTTACCTTCATGCCCAATTCTTTGGCTTTGCGCGCCACCAATCCGGCGGCGATGAGCACGGATGGATTGGAAGTATTGGTGCAGGATGTAATCGCCGCCACCACAACATCCCCATGGCCAAGATCATATTTCTCGCCAGCAATCGCAACCCGCTTTGTTGCTTCATCAGCCTTGCCATATTCCTTGTCGAGAGCCTCGGCAAAACGCTTTGGCGCATCCTCCAACACCATGCGGTCCTGCGGGCGCTTTGGACCAGCCAAAGACGGCTTCACATTTTCCAGTGCCAGTTCCATTGTGTCGGTAAAGACCGGGTCTGGCGTATTGGCATCGCGCCACATGCCCTGCTCTTTGGCATAGGCCTCTACAAGGTCAATGCGATGGGCATCGCGCCCCGTGGCATGAAGATATTTCAAGGTCTCCGCATCCACCGGGAAGAACCCGCAAGTGGCACCATATTCCGGGGCCATATTGGCAATGGTTGCCTGATCTTCCAATGACAGATGATCAAGGCCGGGGCCATAAAATTCAACAAATTTGCCAACAACATTACGCTCGCGGAGCATTTGTGTAATGGTGAGAACCAAATCGGTAGCCGTGATGCCTTCGGGCATTTGCCCGGTAATTTTAAAGCCAATCACTTCCGGAATCAGCATCGAAATCGGCTGGCCGAGCATCGCCGCTTCGGCCTCAATGCCACCCACACCCCAACCAAGGACCGAAAGCCCATTGACCATGGTGGTGTGGCTGTCTGTACCCACCAGCGTATCGGGATAGGCAAAATTTTCGCCATTGGTTTTTGCAGTCCAGACGGTTTGCGAAAGATATTCAAGATTGACCTGATGGCAAATGCCGGTGCCCGGGGGGACGACACGGAAGTTATCAAATGCGCTCTGCCCCCATTTCAAAAATGTGTAGCGCTCGGCATTGCGCTCATATTCACGCTCGACATTTTTCTTGAACGCATCGGGGCCGCCAAAATAATCCACCATCACCGAATGGTCGATGACAAGATCAACGGGCGCGAGCGGATTGATTTTGCGCGGATCGCGCTCGAGATCTTTCATGGCATCGCGCATGGCAGCCAGATCCACCACTGCCGGTACGCCGGTGAAATCCTGCATCAACACCCGCGCCGGACGATAGGCAATCTCGCGTGGATTTTTGCCCCCTTTTTCAATCCAGTCTGCAAAGGCCTCGGCGTCTTTGACCTGCACCGTGCCGCCATCTTCAAAACGCAGCATATTTTCAAGCAGCACTTTCAAAGAAAAAGGCAGGCGTGAAATATCGCCAATTTTGCCTGCGGCTTCTTTCAAGGAATAATAGGCATAAGGTTTGCCGCCAACATTCAGTGTTTTTTTGGTGCCTAAACTGTCTTTGCCGGGAATCATAAATGTCTCCTGATATATTGGGGCGGGACTCTTAATTTCGAGCCGGACCTGCCTTGCCAAACCGTGATGAATTTGCGCTTCTTATGACCCAAGGGCAAGCAGGGCGCAATCATTGCCAAGGGTAATTTTCCCACATCCAGGAGCGCATCACCGGCGGGTAATTGCGCTTCCGGGCCATTATGCCTAAACAATTCTTTCTTATGACCAATACAGCCCCATCTTTAAGCGCCTCTTATGGCGACCCGGTCCGCCTTATTGGCGAAGGATTGGCCGTGCGGCGTGGCGGGCTTGTGGTCGCGGCGGGGATTGATTTTTCTTTGGGGCCCGGTGACGCGCTGGTGCTGAAAGGCGGCAATGGGGTTGGCAAAACCAGCCTGCTGAGGGGATTGGCCGGTTTTTCCCCTCTTTGCGAAGGCCGGTTTTTGGCCATGGATGCAAAATCCGGGTCCAATATTGATATTGACTGGCTCCGCGCAACCCAGACCCTGTTCCTGAGTCATAATAATGGACTTTATCTAAATCTAAGCTTGGGCGAAACCATCAATTCCTGGGCAAAAATAGCCGCAACACCGGCCGAGACTCTCAGTAACACCCTGACTTTCTGGGGTCTATCGCAATTAAGTATGATTTCTGTATCCAAATTATCGGCCGGTCAAAAAAGACGGCTTGCTCTGGCGCGCCTGTCCTTGCGAAACTGTCCTTTATGGCTGTTGGACGAGCCGTCCGCCGGTCTCGACAGCGAGGGGCTTGCCCGTCTCACTGAATTTGCCACCAATCACCGCCAGCGCGGGGGGATTATCATCCAGACCGCCCATGATGGTTTTGTCGCGGCAGGGGCAAAAACCCTTGTTCTTGAGCAACCTACCCCGCCCCCCGAACCAAGCGAGGCCGCTTTATGAGCCGGGCCTTTTTTGCTCTTTTCCAACGCGATTTGCGCCTTGCCAGCCGTGGTCATGGCTTTGCCGCAGCTTTGGGATTTTTCCTGTTGGCAGCCTCTATGGCACCGCTGGCCTTTGGCACCGATCCCGATTTTTTACGCGAGGCGGCCCCGGCCCTGTTCTGGTTGCTGGCTGTTTTGGCCGCTTTATTGGGACTGGAGGGCCTGTTTCGTCCGGCACTGGAAAATGGTGATCTCGATATTATAGCCCTGTCGCCCATGCCGCTCAGCCTGATGGCCTTGTCGCGACTATCTGCCTATTGGCTGGTTACCGGCCTACCTCTGGCGCTTTGTGTTTTTCCCGCAGGGCTTTTATTCGGCATGAGTAGTGCGGCCATTTTTGGTCTTTTTACCTCCATGGTCATCGGCACGCCGGGGCTCATCCTGATTGGCGGGGCGATTGCGGCTTTGGCAGCAGGGTTGCGACAGGCAGCGGGCCTTGTGGTTTTTTTAACCCTGCCCTTTTATGCGCCAGCCCTGATATTCGGCCCGCGAGCCGCCAATGCGCTGGCCGAAGGCCAATGGCTGTCCGCAAGCCCGCTTTTCCTGCTGGCCTTCACCTTACAGGCACTGGCCATCGCCCCGTTTTTAAGCGCCGGCGCCCTTCGACAATATCTTGAATAATCCGCCTTATCTTTGCCATTACCTTATGGAAAGTTATATTGGACCTGCTCTTGTCGAGATGGGCCAGAACGGTTAATCCTGTTGCCCTACAAGGAACAGCCCGCCTTTAAACCCCTGCCTTTAAACCATTGGATGATGAAATTACCCATGACTTCTTTCTTGCCCCGTCCTCTACCACACATCCTCCTTACCGCACTGCTTGTCGTGATTGGCATGGCTTTCGTCGCGACCCATTCGGCCCAAGCCGCGGAGCCAAAAATTATCGCCAATTATAAAGATTGGAGCGTCTATAAGGTCGATCTTGGGGGGGATATGATTTGTTATGCGATTAGCAAGCCAACAGAAAAATCTCCCCGTGCCGTTAAACATGGCGATATTTTCTTTCTGGTCAGCAGTTGGAAATCCGGGGTTGCCGTTAATCAGCCAAGCCTGC